>DAIQNO010000007.1:0-2965 GCA_036788355.1 Opitutales bacterium
AGGTCAATAACGCGTGTCTTCGTGTGGGCCATTCACTTTTGAGTGAAAGTTTTCTCTTAGAGGGATAATTTCGGTGCTGGTGGGTTTTGATTCTCGCACGAAGGCACGAAGACACGAAGAAGATAAGGTAACGATTAAAACTATCTATCAAGAGTAACTTTAATGGATAATGTGTATTTTTTCTTCCCTTCGTGTCCTCGTGTCTTCGTGTGAACCTTATTCCTTTTCCCAATATCAGGAAAGAAATACAGAAAAATGGAAGTTATGTTTCACGAGTGAACTTTGTCTGGGGGATGCCTAGACAATCCCGTTATTTTGGATGACTTCGCGATACCAATGGGCGCTGAGCTTGGGGGTGCGATGGAGGGTCTCAAAGTCGGTGTGGACGATGCCAAAGCGCTTGGCGTAGCCAAAAGCCCATTCGTAGTTATCCATGAGCGTCCAGAGGAAATAGCCATTGACCTGGCGGCCATCAGCGATGGCCCGGCGGACATCCTGGAGGTAGAGGCGCAGGTATTGCACGCGGGCCACGTCGAGCACCTCTCCGTCGCTGTTGGGGCCTTGGGCGTAACACGCGCCGCTTTCCGTGACGACAAAGTGCTGCGCTCCGTAAAGTTCGTCGATAAAACGCATGGTCCAAGAAATGGCCCCCGGCGTGATGACGTTGAGGTCGTCCCGAGGGAACTCTTCGTGAAAAGGAAGATATTGCGAGCGCCCATCGGTGCCGCAGCGGTGGTATCCCCCGCCGTAGATATTGAGGCCCAGGAAGTCGATTTTCTGGCCGATGAGTTCGAGGTCGCCGGGACGGATGTCGGGGGCGTCGTCGCCCTGGGCAGCCAGCCACTCTGGCGGATATTCCCCTTTCAAAATCGGCATGAATTGCCGCCCGTTCAGCTCGTGGAAGTGCTCTCGACCGGCCCGGATATTGGCCTCGGTTTCGATCACTGGCACGATGACTTGCACGTTGGAGGCCAGGCCAATCTGAGCGGCAGTACCGACGTGCTGGCGGAGGATGGAGACGGCCGTGCCGTGCGCCAATAGCCCGTGATGCCAGGCGGCGTTGACGAGCTTGGGTGACTCTTTGCGGAAGGGGGCGTGGGCCCCGTATTGATAGCCCAGCTCGATGAAACAGATATACTCGTTGACGGTGAACCAGTGCTTGACGCGGTCGCCGAGGCGGGCGGCCACGGCCTCAGTGTAGAGGCCAAAAGCGTCCACCACCGCCCGATTGGTCCATCCGCCAATGCGGTCGAGGGCGAGGGGCAGATCCCAGTGAAACAGCGTTACCCAGGGGGTAATCTTGGCCGCCAGGAGGCCATCGATCAAGCGGTCGTAGAAGTCGAGCCCGGCGGCGTTGATCTGGCCGTTACCCTCGGGGCAGATGCGGGGCCAGGCGATGGACAGTCGGTAGTTGGGGATGCCGAGCGCAGCCATCATGGCCACGTCGTCCGGCCAGCGGTGGTAATGGTCGCAGGCGCGGTGCGGGGTGTCGCCTTGGTGGCAGTTCCCCGGAATGGTCGAGTAGTGATCCCAGATTGACGGCCCCTTGCCGTCGGCCTGCCAAGCCCCCTCAATCTGTGCCGCCGCCGAAGCGACGCCCCAATGAAAACCGGTCGGAAAGGGCTGAGTTGTGGTCATAGCGAGGTGTATTCGGTTTTTTGGGCACGGCTGGCCAGCGAAAACTGGCTGAGATTCGGGTATCACAAAGCACCTTGTCGCACTTTTTGCCACAGTCTTTGGAGAGTGATATGCCAGAGGAAGTGGTTTGATTTTCCGTGTCCGCCCAGGCCTACATCCCCATTTTATCCTCATGTTAAATCTCATTTCCTGCCAAAAATTGCTCCACGTGTTGCCGGTCGATCGGGTCCGCCTTCACGCGTTTCACCCGGAGAGTCCTTGTGATGAGGAGGCTCGCGCCCCTGCGTCGCAACGGGCCGCTCGCAGCCCGCTGGGGCAAAAGGGCCTCCAGAGGGCGACTTTTCTGGCCGTGGCTGCGGCAGGAGGGATGCTGAGCCTCGGCTCGTTTGCGAAGGCGGAACCGATCCGCTTTCCGGCAGACTCCGGCGTCGTCGACGTCACGGCCTACGGTGCGATTCCTGACGACGGCATTGACGATACTGAGGCGATCCAGCGGGCTTTTAATGAGAACTCTGGCAGCGGCAGTGTGATCTACCTGCCACCGGGGGAGTTTCACATCAGCAACACGATCCGCTGGCCCGGTCGGCAGAGCTTCAACGCGCTGCAAGGGGCAGGTCAGGCTTACACCACGCTGACCCTGATGGATAACGCCCCTGGCTACGACAACGCCCAGAAGCCTAAGAACATGATTTTCACTGGTGGGCCACCCGCCCAGCGGTTTAAGAACTCGGTGCGTGATTTGACCATCAATGCAGGGCGCGGCAATCCAGGGGCCGTCGGTCTGAATTTCTGTGCCAACAACCAAGGCGGCGTTTACGATGTGACGATCACGACTGGGGACGGCGGTCGGCAACCGGGTGCCCACGGCCTCGCCCTAGATGAGCAGGAAGTCGGGCCCTTGTTGGTCAAGCGAGTCACCGTGATCGGCTTTGACCTAGGCATCCGCGTCCGCCACACCGTCAACTCCGTCACCTTGGAGGATATTACTCTGCGCGGCCAACAGGTCGCCGGGATCGACAACTTCGACAACTACGTCTTTGCCCGCAACATTCTGAGCGAGAACCGCGTGCCTGCGATCGTCAATAATGGACGTGACGGCACCTTTACGCTGACCGACAGCCGCCTCATCGGCGAAGGTAGAGCCAGCGAAGTCTCCGCCATGCGTAATGGCAACCCGCAGAGCACCCTCTACGTCCGCAATGTTGAGACTTTGGGCTACGGGCGGGCCATTGACGATGTCGCCGCACCTGCGGTGCCGGTTGGCATGGTTTCCGAGTGGGTCTCTGGCCCGCGGGTGGATGGCCCGGCCCCAGGAGCCGGGTCAACG
>DAIQNO010000007.1:2975-3355 GCA_036788355.1 Opitutales bacterium
GCCTGTTTCCCGGTGAAGTCAGCAGCCTCAACCTACCGATCCGAGAGACGCCCACCGTCCCTCACGACCCCCTTGAGCAATGGGTCAGCCCGCTGCAATTCGGGGGTATTCCAGGTGATGGCAAGGATGACACTGCGGCAATCCAGGCGGCGATCGATAGCGGCGCGACCACGGTCTATTTTCCTCGCGCCCTGTGGAAGCGGAACAGCAACCAAGCCTACGACCTTTCGGACACGATCTACATCCGGGGCAACGTGCGCCGTCTGGTGGGCCTCGAAGCTTCCTTTGAGGTGACCAGAACCCTCAGGAATCAGCCGGAGAAGCCAGTCTTCGTTTTCGAGGACGGTGTCCAGCCAGTGGTGGTGATGGAGCGCCTGCGG
>DAIQNO010000007.1:3365-11344 GCA_036788355.1 Opitutales bacterium
GTTCACTTTTGATCGGTTCCCCAACGTCGCCCTGCTGCATCGCTCTTCGCGTGATCTGGTGCTTTCGGCGTTTTCCGAGCTGCATAAGCCGCGCCATGAGGGCCGCGGAGACCTTTTCCTCGAAGACACCGTCGGGCCGCACGTTTACGTTGGCCCAGGCTCCACGCTTTATGCCCGCCAACTCAATATCGAGGGCGGCGACTTCAAGCTGGTCAACGACGGCGGCACGGTCTGGGTTCTCGGCCTTAAGACGGAGTGCCGTTCGCCGATTGTGCTAACCAAGGCCGGTGGGCGCACTGAGATCATCGGCGGGCACCTCTACAAGTGCGTTGAGCAAGGGGTGGATCGCATTTCTTTTGTGACGGAGGACGGCGGGAGGATGAGTCTGGCGGGCGTCGGTGAGTATGTCTGGGATCCGAAGTTCGCGACGGAAATCCAGATCGAGGAAACCCAAGCTGGCCAGCAGCGCTTTGCCAGTAAGCACGAGCTGCCCCGCCATGGGAACTCGGCAGTGATTCCGCTCTACCTGGGAACCCCGGCGACCGCTGAGCGCACCGCCGCTGCCCAGGCCGCGCCAGCAGTGCCCGCGCCGGTGGTGTCTCTGGAGAATGCGACTGCCGCGAGCCTCAGCCTAAAGTTCAATACTACGGGGCAAGAGAGCCACCCCGAGGGCGGCTATCTTGTCTATCTTGGGGTCAATGAGGGCCAGCCTTTCGGTCGGTTCCGCTCCATGGCCCGCCACGGTGGCCTGACCCCGGCGACGGAATACACTTACTCCGTGGTCGCCGTCGACCGCTTTGGCAACCGGTCGGCAGCGACGCATTTCACGGGCAGCACCACCCCTGACCTCACTGCACCCACCACCCCCCGAGACCTCAAGACCCTGTATCTGAACGACGCTCTGGTGCATCTGCGATGGGAAGCCTCTAGCGACGAGATTGGGGTCACGGGTTACTGGGTCGAGCGTGAGGGTATCGCTGGTGCCCCAATGCAGCCCGTTTCCGTCGGTGCCAAGCGGGAGTTTATAGACGAAGCTGTGACTAAAGGCACCGCCTACACCTACCGCGTCATTGCGGTGGATGCTGCTGGCAATCGCTCGACGCCGGCGGTGCTCCCGGTGACCGTCCCGGCGCACCCGCCCTACACGATCCGCCAGGAGGCCGAGCGCTTCAGCGACAAGGAGGGCAGCGTGCAAAAGGGTTGGTTCATCTCTAACCTTCACGGCGGTTGCTGGATGCTTTACCCGCAACTGGAACTCGGGCGAGAGGCCCCCTACGACCAGCTCGTCATCCGCTACGGTGCCCCCAACGACCGCGCCGGCTGCCGGATCAAGATCATCCTCGATCCGGTCTTCGACGACTCCGGAAAATCGAGGAAAGTCATCGGCGGAACTGAAATCGCCGAGGTTATAGTCCAATCAACCGGCGGTTGGGAACGGTTTCAAGAGTTCACGATGCCCGTTGCCATCGACCGCCCAGGTAAGCGCGATGTCCTGCTGTTGATTGACCGCGGCGACGCGAAGGCGAGCAATGCGCTGGTCAATATCGACTGGTTTCAGCTCGGCTTTGCCAATCGTCCACAGTAGCGGGCGGGTATCCGATTCTGTCCGCGTGATGGCCCGGCCCCAGGAGCCGGGTCAACGGAACCGGGAGCAAGAAAACGGCGGTGGCTCTGAGCCGCCGCCGTTTTTTGTCTCGGAACGGTATCGACAAAGCCCTACGAGCTAACCGATTGGGCTCCAGGGTTTTACAGAAAGTTTGGCTCTGGAGCCACTGGATTGATACGAAGTCTAGTCAACGCGCTCGTTCTGTGGTAGTGTTTTCAGGGTCGGTTGGTTGTTCAACAGTCCCAATCCTGACCCCGAGTTTGTTCCACGACCCCAGAAATGCCTTCCCCGCTTGCCCCCAGCACTCGCTCTGCCACAAATTAATCTGATGATGACCACCCGCCACCTGTTCCCTCGCCCCTGGCTCAATGTTGCCCTGCTCTTAGTCGGGTCGGCGCTGTCCGCCTTGGGCGTGGAAAAGGCCCCAGGTGCCACCCAAGCCTTTCAGCCCGCTGGCCTTGATCGGGTTCGGGTGGTGCAGCTCGTGACCGTGGAGCCACTGCAGCGGGCCTATCCTGACGGCCTAGCCTCGCTGTTGACGACCCTCGCCGCCGAGACCCACACCGCGATCGACCCCGAGCCGGAGATTATCCGCAGCTTCGACGATCCCCGCCTGCTGACCGCCACCGCCGTTTATTGCAACGTTTACGACCGCGCCGATTGGACGCTGACCGAGGGCGAAATCCAGGCTCTCCGCGCCTACCTCCGGCGCGGCGGGTTCCTGCATCTCGACGGCGGCATTAGCGCGGCCTTTCTCCGGGGTGAGAATGCCCGCTTTGGCCAGAGCCACAGTTTTGCCGAGTGGAGTGTCGCTCCCGAGATTGCTGAACTTTTCCGCCAAGTCATCCCGGAGGCCAGCTTCACGCCGCTGCCCCGCACCGACACCGTCTTTCGGATGTTTTACGCGGGATTGCCCGACCCCGGTGACCTTCCGGAGAGCATCCGCGACTACGTCGTCAACGAGAAATGGCCGCAAGGCACTTACTCGCTGCTGGCGTTACCGGTTGAAGGGAGGGTCGCGGTGATTGCGAGCCCGATCCTCGCGATGGGCTGGGGACGCAACGCGCTGGGGCAATGGACGACCAACATCAGTTTCCGAATCCGTGAAGGTGCGGAAGGCCTTTCCGAGCGGCTGGCGCAAGCCACCAACCTCGGCACCCGCTTCGAAACCACCCGCGAAGACGGACGCACCGACGTCATTTACACTCAGCAAGCGGCCACTCCCGCCTGGGTCAAGGAGCCCGACGGGCGTTTCCGGGTCTTCAACTACTACCATTCTCGCGAAATCAATGAATACGCCCACCGCTACTACACCCAGCTCGGCGTCAACCTCTTCCTCTACGCCCTGACGCACTAGCCCGATGATTTTAAAGAAGCGTCTTCTGCAAAGTCGTAGCACGGTCAACAGAGAAGCCCGCTAAACTGGAGACGCACTGTTGGGCGGGATGAGCAGCTTGACGGTGGGGCCAATCTGGTCATCTTAAATTAACCCGTTCCTCCTTCTTATCATGTCCGCCCTTGCCCCCGATCTCCGCAGTGTTCAGTCGATCGACATCCATGCCCGCGACTTGAGCCCGACGGTGCGGGCCACCGTTTACGGGGGCACCAAGGCAACCTCGGAAAAGCGGTATTCCGTCCTGGGGCGAGACTACGCGGACTCCGACGCACTGCGCCGGACGGCGGGCCAGATCAAGCAGCACACTCTTGAGCACCTGGACGACTTCCTGGCCCAGGCGGAGGCGTCGTTGAAGGCCAACGGGGCTCACGTTCACTTTGCGACGACCGGGGATCGCGCCAACGAGATCTGCGCCGAGGTGCTGAAGCACTACGGGGCGAAGTTGCTGGTCAAGTCCAAGAGCATGGTGACGGAGGAGACGGAGCTGGTTCCGTACCTGGAGTCCCAGGGAATCACCTGCGTGGAGACGGATTTGGGTGAATACATCGTGCAGATCGACCACGACCACCCGTCGCACATCGTCAAGCCGATCACCCACAAGAATCGCTTTGAGGTGGCCGAGATTTTTGCCCGGGAGGGCTTGGGGGACTTCCGGAAGACCGCTCCCGAGGACATCCCGGCAGCCATCACCCACACTGCCCGGGGGATTTTGCGCGATCGCTATTTCGAGGCCGACGCCGGGCTGACCGGGGCCAACTTTGTCTCCGCCGAGAGCGGGCGGATTGTGCTAGTGACCAACGAGGGGAACTCGCGCTTTACGATTGCCGCCAACCGGGTGCTGATTGCGATGGTGGGCATCGAAAAACTGGTGCCCACTGACCGCGATCTGGGCCTGCTGTTGAACCTGATCGGGCGGTCCGGCACAGGTCAGCAGTTGACGGTTTACACGGAGTTTTTCAACGGCCCGAAGTTGGCAACCCAGCCGGACGGGCCAGAACACCTTCACGTTATTTTCGTGGATAACCGGCGCACGGAGGTCTTGGCCAGTGACTGCAGCGAAATCCTCCGCTGCATCCGCTGCGGGGCCTGCCTGAATGTCTGCCCGATCTACCGTCAGTCGAGCGGTCACGCCTACCGGAGTGTCTATCCGGGGCCGGTGGGGGCCGTTTTGAGCCCGCTGCTAGCCGGGCCGAAGTTCAGTGAGTTGGCTGACCTTCCCAAGGCTTCCAGCCTCTGTGGGGCGTGCAACGAGGTCTGCCCAGTGGACATCCCGATCCCTGATCTGTTGTTGCGCCTGCGCGACAAGGCGAAGCGGGAAAAAGCTCCTGCGGCGACCCGAGGCACGCCGTCGATGGCCCCATGGAGGCTGCTGGCGACGCAGCCCGCAGCATGGAAGGCGGCGATGACCTTGGGGGCCGCTGCCAACGTCTTCCCGCCGGAGCTGATCCCGATTCCGGCCATCCAAGCCTGGGTGCAGCCGCGTAAGTTACCGAAGTGGAAGGGTGGAGCCTTTCGCCAGTGGTTCCGCCAGCACCAGAAAGCGGCGAGAAAGCATCAGTTGAACGGATAAAGCCCGGTTTCCCGTAGTTCTTTGAAACTTTTCCGGAGGATGTTTCTTACCTCTGTAGACCCTCGACGTAACGTTGAATGGTGCGGCGATCTTTCCCCACCTGTGCGGAGAGCTGTGCCCAGTTGGGGGTTTTCCGGTGCAGGCGGGTTAGGTAGTCGGTCAGGAGGGCATCCACGGTGAACCCGCCGTCACGGTAGTGTTGCCAGTGGGCAAGGGCCTCCGAGCTGAGGTTTTCGGTAGGCGAAGCGCGCCGACTTTCGGGAAGCCCGTTGAATGTAGGGGTTACCGGGAGTCTGGGAGCGGTGGGCCGATAGTCGCCATGCACCATGACGTTGCGGACGCACTGCTCCAGTTCGCGGAAGTTGCCCGGCCAGGCGTAGTCCGCTGGAAGGTGTTGCTCGATAAAGCGCGTCGCCTCTTCAGTGACTTCTTCGGCAGCGTCGCCAGCCAGCTTCATTGCGATAAATTGCACCAGGGTGGCCAGCTCCCCAGGGGCACCTTCGGCGAGGATTTCCCGAAGGGCAGGGGTGACAATGCGGTCGGCATTGAGTCGAAAGTAGAGGTCTTCACGGAATGTGCCATCGGCCATTTCGCGATCGAGGTCGCGGTTGGTGGCGGCAATGACTTTGCCTTGGAAGGGCAGGAGTTCCGTGGTGCCGATCGGCGTAAATTGGCGGGTCTGAAGCACCCGGAGGAGCTTGACCTGGATGCTCAGGTCGGCCTCTCCGATTTCGTCGAGCAAGACGGCACCATCCGGGCCGCTAGCCGCGAGGTAGCCTTCCCGGTCTTGCAAGGCCCCGGTGAAAGCTCCCTTACGGTGGCCGAAAAGCTCACTTTCGATCAGTTGGGCGGAGAGTGCGGAGAGGTTGACGGGTGCGAACACCGACGGGAAAGCGCTGCGAAAGTGCCCGCTGAGGGGGTCGAACGGGATGAAGCCGGACCACCCGATACCCTGCGCGACCAGCTCCTTACCCGATCCAGAGGGGCCGGTGATGAGGGTGGAGATGCCCTGCATTTTACCGGCAAGACTCCGCTGGTAGCGACGGAGGTTGTGGGTAAAGATGCTCTGCCAGATGCGCGCCCGCAGTTTCTCAGCAGGCTTGGAGCGACCCACGATGAAGGCGTGGATGTTCAGAAAGGCCCGCCGAAGCTGCCAGAATACCGCGTAGAGGCGCTCTGTAGGCAGCGGTGCCAGACTGCCCTGGAACCCGTAGGGAAGCTGCTCGGCGAGGCCGGTCGCGAGTTGTCGGTAGCTGCCGAGTCGCCTGGGGGCCTCTCGAGCCCGCAGGCGCTCGATTTCCGCATCGAGGGACGGCATCAGGTCGGCGAACCAGACCAGCGAAACCAGCTCCTCGTAGCGGTCACGATCCGCCAGGGCCAGCGGAACGCTGCCCGATGATGATGGTGATCTCGTGAGTGCAGAGAGACTCGACCTCGACCCCTCTGGCGAAAGGGCTCCGTTGGGCAGTTGGAGATCTTCTGTGCCGTCCTCTGGGGCCGCGCCAAGGGCGGCGAGCGCCGCCTGGTTGCGTCCCAGGGCCGGGCGAGCTGCGACCACGAAACCCCGTGCCTCCTCCACGGCGGCCTCGAAGCCGCCCAATTCGGCCTCCAAAGTCGCCCGCTCGGGCGAAAACGGATTGATCCAGATCAATCCGCGTAAACGGTCGATGCGAGAAGCACTCTCGCGCAAAAAAAGGCGTCCAGACACCATATCTTGCTTTTAGCTACAGCATAAAATGTCAATCATAGATTTTACCGACGAGGAGCTAAAATCTTTATCTTGCTCACTATCAACGATTTGCGGATGTCTTTGAATTATCGAGAGCAGGAACTGCATAGTGGTCGGGCATGGCAACCTATCTACCGATCACGCTTCCGCCGCAGACCAAGCCAATGCCGCGCTGCGGTCATAAAATACGCCCGGTCGGGCCTCGACCGCCAGCAGGGTCTTCTGCGGCAGCACTGCGGGACCCGGAAACCTCACCCGCAGCGTCTCTAGAATTGGCCTCTGGCCAGGGAACAGCCTCGGCTCAGGCAGCGACTTTGCTGCCCATCACCGCCGTCGCCACACCTAGTTTCGCGTGGCGGTGCGTGGGACTGTTGTGCGGAGCGGCATTCTTTGGAGTGGTGCTCTGGTGGCTGTGAGGTCGCAGGCCGCTCTCCTAAGCGACTGGCCCTCGCTGGGAAAGTTTTCTGACTGCACAGGATGCAGCGAGTTGCCGCAGCAAGGGAGGGTTATCCACTTATTGGCGGGTTATTCACCGGTTGTTCTCAGCGGAACCCGTGAGTTGGCTAGGGCGAAAACCCGGTGGAGGGTAGGGTGCTGAGTTCCTCTCGGGCCTCGGTGGTGTCTTGGCAGTCGATCCGGCGCCCGCCTAGCGGTGGAGCCACTGGAGGAGCTGGCGGAGGGCTGGTAGGGATTGTGCCATGGCCGGGTTGAGGTGAGGGCGGAAGGGTAGCCGTTGCGTTGCCAAGGTCTGGCGCTGGGCCATGGCGCGGAGGCCGCCGTAGCCCCGAGTTTCGCCAAAACCACTCTCGCCCGCTCCGCCAAAAGTCAGGCGAGGGTCAGCGGTAGCGACGATCAGCTCATTGATGGAGACGGTCGGAGCAGGCAGCCGACGGGCCCATGCCTGAGCAGCGCGGACGTTCCGTCCGAAAACCGTGGAGCCGAGGCGGTATCGGCACTGCGCTTCCCACTGGAGGGCCTCGGTGGGGTCCCGGTAGGGCACGACCGAGCAGATCGGTGCGAAGGTGTCAGCCGACCAGAGGGCCATCGCCGGGGTGACTCCGCTCAGCACCACCGTAGCCCCAGCAGCGGCCCAGAGGGCGGCTGATTGGGGTGTTGAGCCGGTCAGCACCTCCGTTTCAGAAAAGAAAGCCGAGGGGATAGCTCCGGGAAGGGGACCCTCGGGAAAGACGGCCCGCACTTGGGCTCCGGACTGGAGGGCCGCTTCAACGTTCCTGGCTGCGGATGACGGCCAAGGGCGTAGCGGGCGATATGGCGTGGGCGGGGTAGGTGCTTGAGCAGATTCTCGCAGGGCGACACAGAGGGCCTTCAGGAAGGGCTCCGCGAGGTCCTCTGGCAGAAGAACTCGGCGTGGTGCGATGCAGGTGCGCCCGTGGTTGAGTTGGAGGCCGTAGGCGACGCTGCGGGCCGCGAGGTGGAGGTCGGCATCGGGCTGCAGCCAGACGCTGTCGCAGCCGGAAAGCTCGACGATGGCCGGGATGAGGCGGTCGGCGAGGTAGGCCAGCAGGGCGCGTCCGTGGGTAGAGGATCCGGTGAAGACCACGAGATCCACTCCGGCATCAATCCGTCGATAGACGGCCTCACTAGAGGTGTCCGTGACCTCCAGCACGTCTTCCGGAACCCCTGCCTGCTTCAGCAGCCGAGCCGTCAGGGCTGCGGC
>DAIQNO010000007.1:11354-20889 GCA_036788355.1 Opitutales bacterium
TCTCCGCCAGGGGCTGGCTTCCAGGTAATGCAGTTGCCGGCAGTCAGGGCGGGGAGCAGCAGCCCGGCGCCTAAGAAGAGTGGGTAGTTGCTCGGGGCGACCACCAGCACGCGACCACGCGGTAGCCATCGCTCGCGTAGTTCAACCCCCAGCAGCCACCAGGGACGCCCGACCGAGGGAACAACGCGCTCCCGAAGCACGCGGGCAGCAACTTTTTCGAGAAAGCGTGCTCCCTCGGCCAGCGGAAGCACTTCGGTGGCCAGAGCCTCGGCGACGGAGACCCCCCGCGCCTCCGCGAGGAGACCGGCCAGTTCCTCTCCGTGAAGGCTCAGGAGTCGCCGGAATCTCCGCAGCCAGCGTCGGTCTTGCCAAGGTCTCCACTGCTCAGGTCGGATGCAGTCCGGTCGTTCTGCGATTAACTTTTCTGGCTCCATTGAAGCGCGGAGACGATCTTGTTGGGACTTTACGGGCGTTCAGGCTGGCGCCGCGGTCGCGCTACCGCTGGAGGGCCATCAAGAACTGGGCGTTGGTAGCGGTTTTCTTAATCCGTTGGATGAGCATCTCCATCGCCTCAGTGCTCGGGACGCCCTTCATGGCCCGGCGGAGGGCGTAAACCTTTTCCATCTCGTCGGGGTGATAGAGCAACTCTTCCTTGCGGGTGCCGGACTTCTCGAAGGAGAGGGCCGGGAAAATCCGCTTATTGGAGAGGTCGCGATCGAGGTGTAGTTCCAGGTTACCCGTGCCCTTAAACTCCTCGAAAATCACCTCGTCCATCTTGCTGCCGGTTTCGACGAGGGCCGTGGCGAGGATGGTCAAGCTGCCACCTTCTTCGACTTTCCGGGCGGAGCCGAAAAAGCGCTTAGGCTTCTGGAGGGCGTTGGCTTCGACCCCGCCGGAGAGGATCTTCCCGCTGCTTGGCTGCATGGTGTTGTAGGCCCGAGCCAGGCGGGTGATCGAGTCGAGCAGAATGATGACGTCTTCACCGACTTCAACGAGGCGTCGGGCCTTTTCGCAGACCATTTCGGCCGCGTGGACGTGGCTTTCGGCGGCCTCGTCGAAGGTCGAGGCGATCACTTCGGCCCCAGCGACGCTGCGCTTGAAGTCGGTGACTTCTTCCGGACGCTCGTCGACGAGCAGGATGATCAACCGGGCGTCCGGGGTATTGACTCGGATGCTGTTGGCGATGCCCTGTAGCAGCACGGTCTTTCCAGTGCGCGGGGGGGCCACGATCAGGCCGCGCTGACCGAGCCCGATCGGGCTAAGCATGTCCACAACTCGCATTGAGATGTTGTCCCACTTTTTCAGGCCCCCTTGCTCGGCCTCCATCAGGATGCGCGTGGTCGGATAATAGGCGGTCAGCTCTTTGAAGGGGGTGAGGTGCTCGATCTCGGCAGGGCTGCGGCCCATCACGGTGTGAACGTGAGAGATAAACGGGCAGGTATCGCTGCCGAGGGGCGCGTGAAGGTCGACCTCGACCTCGTGCCCCCGTTGCAGGTTGTTGCGTTGCACCATGCTCGGCGGGAGAAACGGACTATCGGTCTTCAGCCGGTAGTTGTCGTGGGAGAACACTAGGAAGCCGTAGCCCTCCTCTGCGATCTCGACGAGGCCCTTGGCCCGGATCGCGCGCTTTTTCTCCGAGGCGTCCGCGAGGTAAGCGGCCAGGAGCTTGCGGCGCGTCGGCGATCCTTCCCACTTCAGGCCAGCTTGATGGGCGGCCTCAACCAGCGGTCCGAGCTTCAGGGCGGACAGTTCGGCGTAGTCGAGTGTGGGTGCTTCCGGGTCGATTTTCGCGGCACGGAACTCGGCCAGGGCGGTGTCGGAAATGAACAGTCCCGACTCAATGAGGGCGTTGGTGACTGGTGGTTCCAGTTCTTCGTCGTCGATAGCGGCGAAGTCATTCTGCCAGTGCGCTCGCTTGCCGCCCTTGCCCCCCTTTTCAAACTTTCCCTTTTTGCCTCCTCGGTCAAAGGGTGGGCCGCCAGGCCCGCTGCGGCCCTGATCTCCGCGTCCTGGTTCTCCTCTTCCGGGTTCTCCGCGCCCGCCTGGGCCATCACTGCGGCGAGGATCGCCTCGGCCTTGCCCAAAGCTCTGACCGCGAGGCCCGTTGTCTCCTGGCCCGTTGCTGGAGGCGGTTGGGCCGCCGGGGCCATCGCGACGCTCAAAACGCTTTTTCCCAAAGCGATCTCGGTCATTACGATCGCCCCGGTCACCTCGATCTCCGCGATCGTTCCGCTCCCCTCGATCAGACCTCTCTGGACGGTCGCCGCGTTCTGGCCTTTCCCCACGGTCAGGGCGGTCTTGGCGCCCTTGCGGACGGGGTCGGTCAGCTTGGTCTGGCGCTGACCCTTCCCGGTTCGTTGACTCTGGCTCATCGGTGGTGCGATGCTCCGCCGTCTGCTCCCGAGGGCGTCGATCCTCACGGTCTGCGCGATCTTGGCCCTCGCCAATTTGATTGCGATCGTCCCGACCTCCTCGGTAGCTTCGGTCGTCTCTGTCGGAGCGATCTCGGGATTCAAACCGACCCCCACGGTTGGGTCGGTCGCCGCGCTCTGAGGGCTGCGGTCGTTCTTCGCTGCGGGAGTCTTCGGCACTGCCCTCGATCAACCGGGCTCTTTCGCGGAGGGGCGGCTGGTCCGAGGTCTGGTGATCAGAAGGTTGACTGGCGGTTTCCCGATTTTGGGCAAGTCTGGGGCTGTCATTCCGGGAATCCTGAAAATTGCCATGATCCTGGTCGGTCTCCCGACGTTCAGGCCGACGATCGGTGCCAAGCATCGATTCTGCCCCGTCGCTCCGTTGGGCTCGCTCGCGTTCCCCAGAGTTGTGTAGGGGTTGGGCCTCCTGGCGTTCCTGAGTGCGTGACACCGCAGCGTCATCAGAGCGTTTCTGTGAAGGAGAGAAAGACGCAGAGTCCGTTGAGGTTCCTAACTTGGCCGAAGGCGTCTCGGTCTGCACCGATGGATGCTCCGTCGAGTGTGATCCCAACTCCTCGGCTTTTGTAGCGCGTTTCCGGGTGGTCGCCTTCTTGGCAGCTGCCTTCTTCGCAGCTTTCTTCTTTGGCTTCGCGGATGGTGCGGCTTCGGTGCCTTCTAGGGCGAGTTGCTTGGGTGAGGAGTCCTCTTGGTCGGTCATGTAATCAGGGGTTGATGTCAGGAAATTGCGTTGAATTAAGTTGGCTGAGAGTATCGGCGTGCCACCAAGGCTACGCTTGAGGCGTCCTCAGGGCGTGCCTGGCATCGGCGGCTGCGGGCATACGGGGTCGATTAAAACCGTCTGGGCGGAATGGGACGTTCAAGAGGTGGATTTGGAGGTTTTCCTGCGGGGCAGTGGGCGAAAAACTCCTTCCGGGACTATCCCGAGTCAGAATCGATGCCTGCGCCCTCTAGCGGGCCCGCAGCGCGAGTTGCAGTCAATGAGATCGTGGATCCCGTGTTTTTGATGCAACCTACAAATCGGAGATTGGAGGCTTTAAGAGGCGGCGTCAACCCCGGAAATCTTGGAATAATGGTGGGGATTTCGCCCGTCGTAGCTTCCCCTCGCCCGGACGACCAGCCTGGATTGCCTGACGCTTGCGACCCGACGGTCTCCGGGCAACTTATCGGGGCCAGATCTCACCTTCGGTCTCACGAGGCACTGCGGGCGGCGAGGACGTGGGCGTTGGCCATGGAGATGCCGCTGAGCATGGCACCGGTGATGCCGAGGAAGCCCTGGTCGGTGCCGCAAAGGTAGAGGTTTCGCCAGGCGGTGAGGCCGGACTTATTCTTGGTCGGAGAGCCGTAAATCGCCCCGGCCCCGTGGCCAGTATACCGGGTGATGGTCGTGGGGGTAAACATGTCGGTCGCTAAGGTTGCCTCCTCGAGGGCTTCCGGCGAGACCCTTCCCGGCAGAAAGCGCAAGGCCTGCGACTGGAGGGCGTTAAACCACCGCGCCTTGGCCTCGCAGTAAGCGGCCGGCGCGTCAGAAGGCCAGTCGGCCAAAGACCAAGGGTCCACTCCGCCCCTCGCGTCGGTCGGTTTTTCGGGAATCCCTTCGGACCGCAGCCGCGACCAGCCTTCAAAGTTGGCCAGGGCCGTGACTCGCAGCCACCCCTCGTCGAGGAGCCGACCCTCTGAGTAGCGGTAGTTGTTCGGCAAGCAGATCACACCGCTGCGCGGATCCACGAGATCCCTCGGCGACTCGTAGCAAAAACGCTCACCGTCGTTAAAGAAGACGATGGTCTCGTCCCAACCGAGCGATGTCGGCTGCAGCCGCATCGCGCTGAGGGTTTCGACGAAGGACAGGCCCCCGACCAGCGGTGAGAGCGCGCCGGGGGATTCTTCTCCCGTCAGGCGCAGAGTTTCGGCCCACCCAATCGACGAAATGACGTGATCGGCAGTGATGCTGGAACCGTCGTCGAGGACGATCTCGGTGATTCTCTGGTCTTGGTGGCGTAGTTGACGCACCCCGCAGCGCATCCGACGCTCTCCGCCAGCGGCCCTGAGGCGCTCTCGCAGGACTCGCAACACCCTCCGCACGCCCTCCCACGGACGGGCGAAACCCTCGAAGAACAGGGCTCGCATCATGATCGCGAACTGCGACCAATCGAGATCTCCGGGTGTCGCACTGCCGTAGTAACAGGTCGGCAGGAGCAGGGCATCGACTAATCGGCTCTCGCCAAAATAGCCGATGAGGATCCCTCGGGTGGAAAGCGGTGGGGTGTCGAGGGCCGTTTCGTCAAAAGCCCGCAGTTCCGCGACCAGCTTCCGAAAGGCGTCGATCTGGGACGGGAACACGCGGGCGACCTCGGCCTCAAAATCGCGGAAGTCGTTGGTAAAGGTCAGGCTAAAGTCCGGAAACGCGATGCGGGAGGCGACCTGCTCGGCGAGGTCAAAATCGCCGTGCTGGAGGCGCAGTTGGCGGAGGATTTTGGTCAATGGAGCCCCCTTGGTGCCCGGCGGGACGTAATTGGTCATCGCGTGCAATCCCACGTCATACTTCCGCCCCTGCAGGGCGTAAAACGAGTTTAGGCCACCGACCGCATTATGCCGTTCCAACACCAGCACTTTGCGATCGAACATGGCCAGCCTGATGGCCGCCGCGAGGCCGCTCATTCCGGCACCGATCACCACGCAGTCGTAGTGATGCACCGGCATTCCAGCAGTTTCAGCTTCGTCGCCTTGGGGATCGCTGTAGGCCAGGGCGGGCTCAGTTTCCAGGTCGGGCATAGTCCCCAAGACGTGGCGCAGCCCGTCCCCTGGCGCAACCGCATTACGCGAAATCATCTCGGTCAGAGTTGCTGGGTCGGCCGAGCACGCGGGCTAACCTCGGCCACGGTCGTCCGTCAATGGTGAGCGTTTCGCGGGACTTTTGGGCAGGGCGCGAGGAATGACCGTGGGTAAAGATCGAAGTATGATGGAGCGCGGCCCGTCGTCGCTTGAAAGCCGATCGAGAGCAACAGGACCCGGCCGTGGCCACGCTTTTTGTTTCGGAGCAGGGTGGGGGAGTGAGGGATCTTTCGGACAACGGGTCGTGGGTATCAAGCCCCAAGGATCCGGGGTCGAACGCGCTTGAAAATGGGGTCGGAATCAGCCAGTCTCCTCCGTGGCTGCTGTATTTTTACGCTGTTGACCGGGTGTGAAGAGGCAGCCAATCCGCTAAACCCAGTTCAATCCTCGATGCCAATTTACACCTACGAAGTCCTCAACGTCGAGGGCACCGCCGTGGAGTTTCTGGAGGTTGAGCAGCCGATGGGGGCCGAGCCTTTAACCCGCCACCCGCGCACCGGGGCGGTCGTGCGCAAGGTGCTGACGATGCCCCATCTGGCAACTCGCTACACCCCTGGCATGACGCGGGATCGACTGGAAACGAAAAACGTTGAAAAGGCAGGCTTCACAAAGTATGAGCGAGACAAGTTGACGGGGCGCTACCACAAAACCGCCGGTCTCGACCCTCAAGCACCGGCAATCATCGACCCCTGAATCTGCAACAACCCGCGCTTTTCTTTTCCGCAACCCAAAGTCAGACTTCCCACTGATCGAGCTTTTCTAACCCCACTCGTTTTCCCACCGGCCCATGGCGCTGAATCCGCAAGAACCCCTGCCTCCGCCGTTGCCTCGCGAGCGCGAAGCGATGCGCTTGGCCGAGGAAGCCCGTCTGAATCGCTTGGCGGAAGAAGCTGACCAACAACGCCGGGTTTTAGTGCAGAAGCGGCCTAAGGCCAAGGATCGGACGCCGCCTCCGAAGAACCCCACCAAGTCGCCGGTGCCGGGCACAGTGGTTGGCGGCGGCACGGTGCTCTCCGGGGATGTAGCTAAGCGGCTGGAGATTTTGACCCCTGGGGAAAAATTCGGGGATTACCAGATTCTGAAGTGCCTCGGCTACGACCTCATTGGGTCGCTGTATCGGGTGCGTAAAGCGCGGGAAAAGGTCGAGAAAACGTTGCTGGTGCTGCCGCCAGCTTTGAGTGAGTCCACCGACTTCGCCGAGCGTTTCCAGGCGGCGCGGGAGAAGTTGGTGGGCCTGGAGCACCCAGACATCCTATCGCCGCGGGAGACCCTCCAGATCAAGGGCCGCCTCGCCTTGGTCTCAGACGGCGTCACGGCGATCAATCTCGGCGATTTCTTCGAGACGGAGGCCAAGGAGAACAAGGAGGGCACGGTTTTCGCGCTGCCCCCCTTGGAGGTCAAGGGCATCCTGACGCGGTTGATTTCGACGGTTCAGTATGCCCATGGGCAGGGCATGCGGCACCTCAATCTCAATCCTTCCCATATTCTGCGGACGCCCGAAGGTCGCATTTTGATCAGCGGCTTTGGCTTGGTGGACTTGTTGGGCCAGGATCTTTTTAAGGCCGCAGCCAGTGCATCGTTGCCGCCGCTGATGCTCGACCCCAACCATGTTCGGTTGGGGACGCCCGACGTGATCCCGCCGGAAGTTCAGCGCGGCGAGGCACCCGATCACTCTGCCGATCTCTACGCCATCGGCGTCTTGACCTACTGGCTGTTGACGGGAAAGAAGCCCACCCGGGACTCCAAGAAGTTGGCCGCGTTGCGTCCCGATTTACCCGTCGGCTGGGACCTGATCGTCGGTAAGTGTCTGGAGCCGCAGCCCAGGCAGCGCTACAGCAAGGCTTCGCAATTGCTGGAGGATCTTGAGCGTGTCGATACGCTCAAGATCGCCGGGGGTCGGCAGGCCGTCGCAGGGTCTGCTGGCGGGCCGCTCACCGCGATTAACCACGCTTTGCGGTTTATCCCGCTGCCGGGGCCTCTGAGTGAGGGTAGCGCGTTGGTCGCCCTCTCCATGCGACTAGGGGTGCTGGTTGCGCTGGGGCTCTTGGCGGTTCAGGGGATCCGCTGGATTGAGCGGGCCGCACTGGGGTCGACTACGGTGCCGATGGTGGCCGTGATGAAAGTTGCCGAGGGAGAGAGCGCCAACGTCCGGCTAGCAGTCGTCCCGGAGCGATTTTTGCTGGTGGTGGCCGACCAAGTGTCGATCTTGAACAGTGAGGGTATTTTGAACCTCAGAGTGGACGGCGGCCCCTATGCGGCCTCAATTGAGGCCCCGGGATTTCACCCGTCACCGGTCACGCTGCAAGCCGGGAACAGCGTGGTCGATCTCTCCGTGACGTTGCGGGAGGTTTTTACGCCGCTGACTATCGAAACACTTCCCGGTGCGTTGGTGGTGGCCATCTCCCCGAGCGGGGAGGAACTCGTGCTTTCCGACCCTGACGAGGAGGGTCGGATATTCCTCGAAGGCATTCTGAAACCGGGGAGCTACACCTTCGCGGCGAGCCTGCCGTCGCATCAGCCAGCCATTGCGCGGGAGGTGGCTCTCACAGCGGCTCCGCTGTCGCTTTCCTTGCTTCCAGAACCGCTTCCGGGGACCCTTCGCCTGCGCTCGGAGCCAGACGGGGCGGAAATCTTTTTCCGCAACCGGTCCGTGGGCACCACCAACGGGACGTTGACCGACTTGCCGGTAAACGAGGAGTTTATCCTGACCGTGCGTAAGCCGGGATATGTGGACGTTGCCAAGGCCGTGCGCCTTGCTCCGGGCGTGCGGACGTTGCTGGACTTCGGTGAATTGCCGGTGGCCACCTTTTCCGTGCAGCCGAACCTACGCTTGAATGGCCGCCCGGTGCCGCCTAATGAACTGGGTCGGGCGACCATCACCCTGCAGTCCGACAGCCCCGCAGCCCAAGGGCCGATTCGGTCAATTCTCGACCCCAACTCGCCGCAGTTTTCCGCCCTCGAGAACGTCCCCGAGGGCGAGATCACGGTGGCGATCGAGCATCCTGATTGGGAACCGTTTCAGCAGCGTTTTCGGGCCCAGAAAGACGCGATTGTCCAGTTGACGGTGGAGGTTTTTTCAAAACCGGCTGAGGTCACGCTGGACGTTTCGCCCGCTAACCTCCCGCTGAGTGTCACCCGCGAGGACGGGGTGACGCTGTTCATCGGAGACCAGCGGCTCCTCTCACTGAAGTCACTGGAGGAGATTTCGTTATCTTTTTCCGCACCCGAGCACCTGCCCATTGCTCAGCGGTTGACCTTTCGACCGGGTGAAAAGAGGCGGGTCGCGTTGACCTTTCAGCCGATCCCTGGTCCGGATTTTGAGCGAGGTTACACCGTTCCGAATCTAGGAGTGGACCTGGCCTGGGTGCCGCCCGGTCGACTGGATATGGGCAGCCCCGGTGCAGAGCCAGCCCGCCTGCCGTCGGAGGATCAGCGGACGGTGGTCAACTTGACCCGTGGTTTTTGGATGGGCCGGACGGAGGTGACCCAGGGGGTCTATGCAGCATTGACGGGCACGGTAGCGGCGCGGGTTGGCGGCCAGTCCGCGGGAGCATTCCCGGCCAGCGGAGTCAGCTACGAGGCCGCGATGGCTTTTTGCGAACTACTGACGACCCGTGAACGGTCGGTCGGCCGCGTCCCTCAGGGCTATGCGTATCGCCTCCCCACGGAGGCCGAGTGGGAATACGCCGCGCGGGCCGGCACCACCACGCCTTTCTGGTGGGGAGATACCGCCAACCCGACCAACGGGGCCTTTCAGGGGCTCTATCCACGCCAGTTTGGCGGGGAAGTGAGTCCAGGCGGCTCCAGCAGTTTCGGGGTGCAACCGGTGGCCAGTTTCCTTCCTAATCCGTGGGGTCTCTACGATGTCCACGGCAACCTGGCAGAGTGGTGCCTCGATGATTACAACAGCCGTCTGCCGGGTGGAGTCCGCACGGACTGGATCCGCCGGGGCAACCCCAATCGGCACCCCTTGCGCGGGGGCAGTTGGCGTTCTTTTGCCAAGGACGCTCGGTCTGCCTATCGCGATGACAGTGCCGTGCCGACGGTGGTGCGAGACGATGTGGGCTTCCGGGTCGCCTTGGCGCCGATTCTGGAGCCGTGAGCAGCTCTGGTGCTAACCGAGGTCTCGCGGGGTTCATGGGTGTCGGGGAGGCTTCCAGCTAGCTCACCGCGCTACGCATCGGCATGGGCTCACCCGAATCTGGGTCAGTCGATCTGTGTTTTGCTACGATGACAGCTATTTTCTTAAACCCTGGTGGCCCTCCCGCCCGAGA
>DAIQNO010000008.1:0-20344 GCA_036788355.1 Opitutales bacterium
CCAACGCGTCACCGTGGCCGCCCCGCCGTCCAAAACCTCGGAAAACCACCCCGCCTCGGCCCCCACACAGACCACCGCATCCCCCTCGCGTAACTCCCCACGCAGCTCCCCCACGCTCTCGCGATGCAGCCGCGCCGACTCGGCCCCTAACTCCTTCATCGCGCCCAGCACAAAACCCCGCGGCCCCCCCCCCGCCAGCCGCAGAAAACCTGCCAGCGACTCCCGCAACGCCACCGGATTACTGTTGTAGCAGTCCACGAAATAGGTCGTCCCTCCCTCCCGAATCACGCTCCCGCGCAACCCCGCCGGGCACCACTGCGCCAGCCGCGACCGCGCCACCTCCGCCCCTACCCCCAGCCAGCTCACCGCCGTCAGGCACAGAGCCACCGTCCGCGCCACCGCCAGGCTCGCGTGCGACACCATCCAGTCCTGCCGCCCCCACTCCGGCGTGACTAACTCCAGCCCCACCCCACCGCTTAAAGCCCCTGAGCCGCCCTCCCCGGCCACCGAGCCAGCCGCGCTGCCCTCCGCACTAGCCCCAGGAACCAGCCGAAAAGGCACCACCACCCGACCCTCACCCCGGCCAGTCGGGTCGCCTAGCTCCGCAGTGCCGACCACCTCCGCCAGCACCCGCGCCTCACCGGGCCACTCTTGGAACTCCCGGTAGTCCAGACACGCCTCCGGAAACACCGCGCGCGCCCCCACCGACCGGCCTAGTATCGCCTTCTCCGCCGCCACCCCCGCCCGAGATCCCAGCCGATCCAGGTGAACATCTCCAATCAAGGTAAACAGCGCTAAATCCGGTCGGATCATCGCATCCAACAGCTCCATCTCCCCCGGACGATCAATCCCCGCCTCCACCACCGCAAAATCATGCCACCGCGGATCCAACCGCGACAGCGTCAACGGCACCCCCAACAGGTTGTTCCGATTGCCCCGCGTCCCATGACACGTCGGCCCT
Source organism: Opitutales bacterium (assembly GCA_036788355.1). Taxonomy (GTDB): domain Bacteria; phylum Verrucomicrobiota; class Verrucomicrobiia; order Opitutales; family Cerasicoccaceae; genus DAIQNO01. The sequence goes on from DAIQNO010000008.1 coordinate 962, forward strand.
AAGAGCGACTGCAAGACACTCCGCGCCGTCGTCTTGCCGCTGCTGCCTGTGACCCCCACCACCGGCCCGGAGAAAGCCCGCCGCCAGACCCCTGCAATCGACTGCAAGGCCTCGATCGGATGACCCACCACGAGCTGCGGCAGCGGCAGCTCCCGCTGCGGCTCCGAAACCAACGCCCCCGAAGCACCCGCCGCCAGCGCGGACTCCAGGTAATCATGTCCATCCCGCGTATCCGTCCGAATCGCCACGAAAAGGTCCCCCGGCTGAAGCTCCCGCGTGTCGTGGCAAAAACCACGCATCGCCTCCCGGACCGGAGGGCCCTCCCAGTAACCACCGCTCCACAATGCCAGCTCCCCGGCATCCCAAGTCAACGCATTCAACGGCCTACCCATCACCAAAACCCCAATAAACTCCCGAAAAATCGCTCCCCCCAACCAAAGATCGCCGACGGCGTCACTGCTTAGCAGGCTCTGCCCCCCGGCGCCCCAGCAACTCCCGCGCGACCTGCCGGTCATCGAACGGCACCACCGTCTCCGCAAACTCCTGATAAGCCTCGTGCCCCTTACCCGCGATCAACACCGCATCACCCGCCTGCGCCGACGCCAACGCCAGCCCAATCGCCCGGCGCCGATCCGCAATGAAATGACACGGGCACGCCGAGGTCACCCCCGCCTCCATGTCCTTAAAAATCGTCGCCAAAGCCTCCCGCCGCGGATTATCCGCCGTCACCCAGACCTCATCGGCGTGGCGCTGCGCCGCCTGCACCATCAGCGGACGCTTCGACCGGTCCCGATCTCCCCCGCAACCGAAAACCAGCAGCAACCGGCCCGGCGTGATCGCCCGCAACATCCGCAAGGCATTCTCCAAGGCATCATCCGTGTGCGCGTAATCCACCAGCACGTTGAACGGCTGCCCCGCGTCCACCCGCTCCATCCGACCTGGCACCCCCACAAAATCAGCCACCGCCGGCAACACCTCCTCGACCTTCACCCCGGTAGCGTAAACCAGTGCCAGAGACGCCAGCAGGTTATCGACATTGTAGTGCCCCAATAACCGCGTCTGCACCGCCGCCACCCCGGAAGGCCAGTGCAACCGAAAGCGCGTCCCTCCCGGGCTATGCTCCACCGCCTCCGCCCGGAAATCCCCACCCACGCCAAAACTCAACACCCGGGCCGCCCCCTCCACCCGCTCCCGCAAAAGCCCCCCCCAGGGCCCCGCCATCGGCAGCACCACGCAACCCGGCACCGCCCCCAGGGAACCATCAAAAAGCCGAGCCTTGGCCTCGAAATAGGCCTCCATCGTCCCGTGGTAGTCCAGGTGATCCCGCGTCAAGTTCAGGAATGCCGCCACCGGCACCCTCAGGCCATGCACCCGATGCTGCTCCAGCGCGTGAGAGGAAATCTCCATCGCCGCATGCACCACCCCCGCCGCCCGCATCTGCTCCAGCATCGCAAAAGTGTCCACCGCCTCGGGCGTCGTCCGAAACGCCGGCAACGTCCGCTGGCCAATATCGTAGCGCACCGTGCCGATCAAGCCGCACTCCCGCTCCGTCGCCCGCAAGAGCGCCTGCACTAGCATCGTCACGGTGGTCTTCCCATTGGTGCCGGTCACCCCGATCACCCCGACCTCCCGATCCGGAAACCCGTAAAACCGCTGGGCAATCGCCGCCACCGCCAACCGCGCATCCGGCACCGTCAACCAAGGCACCCCTGCCGCCCGCCCTGGCAACTCCTCCGAGACCACCGCCTCCGCCCCCCGGCTGATCGCCTCCTCAATGTAGTAGTTGCCATCCGTGTGCAGGCCCCGACGCGCCACAAACAACGACCCTGGTACCACCCGGCGGCTATCCGTCACCACCGCCTGTACCACCCGACCCGCAAAACTCAGCTTCCCCGGTTTCCCCAATTCCGCCAACAACTCCGCCAAAGCCACCTTGCGCCGACCCTCCAGGGAACGCCCCGACGGTGCCGACACCGAAGACGCCCCGACACCCCCTCCCGACGCCATCAAGCTCGCCGAAAAAGGCTGAAAACCGCCCGATCCCATCAATCTGCCACTCATACTCAAAGAAGTTGCGTTACGGACGCTGCGCCACCAGCGGCTCGGCGTAGGGAATGCCCAGGTAGTTGGCCGTCCGAATCGCCAGGTTCCGAAACGCCGGAGCCGCCACCAAGCCGCCAGCCCCAGCCCCTTTCTCCATCTGCGGCTCGTTGACGATCACCGTGATCACCACCTGCGGTTGGTCGTAGGGGAAAAAGCCCGTAAAACTCGCAAAGTGGCGCTGAGTCGAGTAGGTGCCATCCGGATCAATTTTCCGCGACGTCCCAGTCTTCCCGGCAACCTTCAGACCCGGCTCATTGGCCCGCGTCGCCGTCCCCTTTGGCAAGACCACCCGCGAAAGCATCTCGGCCACCACCGCCGCTGTCTCTGGAGACACGACCTGCCGACTCTCCGCCGCCGGGAAAGCCCAGACCGTCTCCCCAGCATCGTTAAAGACCCGCTCCACCAAGCGCGGAGCCACCCACCGCCCCCCGTTAGCAATCACCCCCATCGCCTGGTGAACCTGCAACGGCGTGGCACTCACCGCGTGGCCGATCGGCATCCGCGTGATCGTTTTCCCGTCCCACCGTCGGATCGGGTGCACCACCCCCGCCACCTCCCCCGTCCGGCCTGCACCAAAGGAAAGCACCTCCGCCGTCAGCGGCAGGCCCGTTGGCCTCCCAAAACCAAAGTCCACCGCTGCCTGGTGCAGGCCCGCCCGCCCCAACCGCACCCCCAGATATGCCGACCCACGATTACTCGATCGATACAGCACCTCTGACATGGTCAGCAACCGATGGGCCGGATTCTCCCCCGGCAGGTCATAGCGCAATCCCTCCCACTCCAGCACCGGCTTGGCACAATCGTAAACCGTCTCCGGGGTCACTAGCCCAAGCTCTAAAGCCGACGACATCGGCACAATCTTGAACGTCGAACCTGGCTCCAGTACATCCGTCAAAACCCGGTTGCGGAAATTTCCCGAAGGACTCTTCCCGTATTGGTTGGGGTCGAAATCCGGAAAGCTGGCCAGGGCCCGCAACCGACCCGTCCCCACCTCCGAGATCAAAATCGCGATGCTCTCTGGCCGAAACTCACTCGCCAGGCGACGCATCTCCTGATCGGCGTAAAATTGCAGCACCGCATCCAGCGTCAGCTCGACGTGAAACCCCGCCCGCGGAGCCACCTCCCGCGCCCGAAAGTGCGGCAACTCACGACCCCAGCGGTTCTGCTCCACCTCGCGCCAGCCGTCTTGGCCGCGCAGATAATAATCCATCGCGTGCTCCACCCCCAACGCGAAACCACCCTCGTTGAAAAAGCCCACCACGTGGGCTCCCAGGCGATCATGAGGGTAAAAGCGCGTAAACTTCCGATTCCCGTAAACCCCCGGCAACTTCAGAGCCATCACTGCGTTAAAGGTGCTCTCGCTGGCCCCCTCCGCCAAGCGCACCCAACGGATCGGCACCGCCACCTCGCGCCCCTCCGCCGAGACGCTGCGCCGAAACTTCTGCTCCACGGCCCGCCCCACCTCCTCAACCGGCTTCCCCAGCAACGCGGCCAACTCCTCGATGCCACTGACGGTCCTTTCGTTAGCCACCTGCGGATCCAGCCCAATATCCACCGTCGAGCGCGGAGCCGCCAGCAAGTTCCCCTTGGCATCCACAATCGTCCCCCGCGCCGCCGGCAAAACCTGTAACCGCACCCGCAACGCCAAAGCCTCCTGGCGCAAATCCGCCCGCCGCACGACCTGCAGGTCATACAACCGCCAACCAACCGCCCCAAAGGCGCCAAGAACGGCAACCGCCACTGCCGCGAGCCGCCAAAACTGAAAATAAGCACCCTTCACCCGCAAAATGCTACCCAGCTCCTCATCCTACCGCGTCACAACCTTGCGATCCTCTTCCACGCCCCCTCAATACCGCCTTCCGAGCCACCTCAGGAACCGCTTTCGAGTCTCCTCAACAACTTCCTCAAAGTGCCCCACGGCCCAATGGGGCCTCAGGCACCACCGCCTTGGCGGTGGTGGCAGGGTCAACCGTCGGTGACGTCCCCAACAACGACAGCTCGATCATCAACGTCCTCGGAGAGGCCACTTCGCGACCAGACCTAAGAATGAAAGTGCCCCCTGCGCCCGCCCGCAGCGTCGATTCCCCCGGATTCCCTGGCTCGCCAGACGCCACCAAAGCTCCACTGGCCAGCCCCTCCGCAGCTAGCGTTCCCCGAAAGCCAACGGCGATTGCCCCCTCTCGCGACGCCGCAGCAGAGCCCGCCATGGCCCCATCTGCGGAGGAATCGGCCTGAACCTCCGTTGCCAGGCGCACCAGTTGATGATCCTTCACCGGGCGCAACCCCGGCGACACCTCGGCCAAAAGATACTCCGGACGATGCACCCGCGCCAACTGCGCCGCCCGACTCTCATTCTCCCGCCGCTGCTCCACCAACTGCCGCTCCAACTGTGCTGACTGCACCGCCGACTGACTCCCCGCCCGCCGCAACAGACTCACTCCCAACGCACCAGCCGCCAACAGTCCCAGCAGCAGCATCACCAACAGGCACACCTGCCAATGCAAGCTCCGCACCTCCTCGCTGACCTCGTCAGAATCTTGCAAAGTAGCCATCAAAGTAACGGGGTAGAAGTTCAAAATCGGCATCGGGCAACACCGCACGATTTCCCTCAGGGGAAATGGCCTCGTTAAAGTCGATCAACGCGCCCGGAAAACAGGTCAAGCGTGGTGTATCACGGTTGAAGGTTGCTGCAACTTTCGCACCGCCCGGAGTCTCGCGGAGCGGCTCCGCGGGTTGCGGCGAACTTCCTCTGCGGACGGCTCCACCGCCTTGCGATGGATCATCTCTGCCTCGCAGAGCCGCTGGTGCGCCAGGCGATGATCCTCCCGATGCTCCGGCTGCCCGCAGACCCTCCGCGTCCAACGCTTAACCACCCGATCCTCCAGGGAATGGAACGTGATCGCCGCCAAGACCCCCCCCGGCACCAACCGCGCAAAAGCCGCCGGAAGGGCCGCCTCGATCGCCCCAAGCTCGTCGTTGACCATCATCCGTAACCCCTGGAAGGTCTGCGTCGCCGGGTGCCGACGACTGCGCCCCTTCACCGGACCCGCGGGCAGCACCTCCGCCACCAACGCCGCCAGGGAACCCGTCTGTTGCAATTTCCCCGAGCCGCGGGCCGCAAAAATCGCCTCCACCACGCGCCGCCAACGTGGCTCCTCACCATAATCCCGAACCGCCGTCACCAACGTCTCCCGATCGCCCGATTCCAGCAACTCGGCCGCCGAAAAGCCACAGGTGGGGTCCATCCGCATATCCGCCGCCGCATCGTGCCGGAAAGAAAAACCTCGGCTGCCCTCGTCGAGCTGAAATGACGAAACCCCGAAGTCGAAAAGCACGCCCACCAGGTCGGGAATCTCCAAAGTCGCCAAGTTCGCGAAGTTTTCGTGAAGGATCCGGAATCGACTTGGGTAAGCTGCCGCCACTGCCGTGGCGCGAGCCACCGCAGCGGGATCGCGGTCGAGCGCTAGGACGTGGCAAGCCGGAAAGCACTCCAGCAAGGCGCGGGCATGGCCCCCGCCTCCGAAAGTGGCATCCAGCACCACGCCCTCCATCGCGGACGGAAAACACGCCAGCACTTCGGAAAGAAGCACCGGCGCGTGGCCGCTCGGAAGGAGGTCGGGATCATTATCGGGAAACACGGAAAAGGGTGCGGAGCACCGACCAACCCGCCCCACGGTGGTCATCAGGAAGGCGGTAATAGGTCGTGCGGCTGGCCGCCGAAAAGATCGACCCGCCTCGGCGGGGGCTGCGCTGGTGGCCCAGTGCTCCAGAAGTGTAAAGCTCGCGGCTAAGGCTCATGGGAAGTTAAGGGGGTTTGATGGTGGTGGTGGTGGGGAAACGGTGACCCGTCCGAGGCACCCTCTCCGGCGAAGCTCAATCGGAAACTCGGTAACGCGGCAACGCCGTCCAAAGTAGAGCAGGTAAAGCTAAAATGAGGGTCGTCATTTCTAAAAATTGTGCGATCTGAACGAGGAAAGAACGTGACCGCCCTTCAGTTTAACGGTAGTGATGCAACGATGGTCGTGGTGAGAGGAAAATGGGCCGGCAATGCCCTACCAACCGGCTTGTTTGATCACTGCGGCTTGCGAACTCGCACTGACCCGTTCGGTAAGGCATTGCCGGTAGCGTTCAGGTTCCCAAAGGTGAAATCGATCCAGACCCCCGATGCAAAGGACCTCCTTATCAATGCCGACGCTGTGATAGAGAGCATCCTTAATCTTGATCCGTCCGGTCTTATCGATCTGAAATTCGTCACTCTCAGCCAAAATCTTCATCATTACGGCCCGTGCATCCAGGTCTCCCATGCTGACTTTACGCAGCTTATCTTTGAAGTCGGCCTTGATGACTGGAGGAAGCACGGTGATGCAGCCGAGAGGATCGGGAATCGCCATATACGAAATCAATTCATCGCCATTGTAGCGCCACTTAGAAGGAACAGTCAGCCGACCCTTGCCATCCCGGGTGTGCAGGAAGTCGCCGATGTAGCTTTCTTCACTGCTTTCCATAAACTGGGTGCCGGGAGGCCGGATGGCTGATCAATGCCTCCCACTTCACTGCACTCTGCTGCACCCGTCAACACCTTTTCCCCACCTTGATGCTTTTTTCTCAAGAAAAGTGCCGGGTAGCCTGTTTTCTGAAGGGTTCTCTTCAGCGCGTCCTCAGGGGGTCGAGCCCTCCCTCCCCCAGGGTCGCGACTTCGAGGGGGGTGATCCGCCGACAAGGCACTAAAGATCGACTCGACGGAGTTTCTTTCCGGCCCATGAGAAGCATCTTAACCCTCGGTGGTGACTCCAGAGGAAGGTCTGGTTGGCCGATAATGACAGCGTTCCGGCAACACGCAGAAAATCCGGGGAAACGGCTTGCCGGGGGTGCCCACCTGCCCCAGCTTTTCGACGATGGAAGTTCCGGAGTTTTTAGCGCAGTTGCTGGCGGCCAGATCGCCAACGGGATCAGAGTTTGAGGCCCAGGCCGTGGTGGATCGCTGGATCGAGCCGGTCGCTGACCTTTACGCCAAAGACACCCTCGGGAACCGCTTTGCCACCCTCAACCCCACCGGCGACCCTTGCGTGATGCTGGCAGGCCACATCGACGAGCTGGGGCTGATTATCCGCCACGTCGATGACCACGGCTTCATCTACTTCGACACCCTCGGCGGCCATGATGCGATCGTTATTTCGGGGCGCCGGGTGGTTATTCTCACCAAAAACGGCCCCGTAGTTGGGGTTACCGGTAAACGCGCCGTCCACCTCATGGATGCCGACGACCGTAAGAAGGTGCCTGGATTGCACGAGATGTGGATCGACATCGGCGCAAGCTCCCGCGAGGAAGCGCTCAAGCGCATCCGACTGGGAGACCCCGTCGTTTACGACATGGGCCTACAACACCTCCACGGCAGCGTTTACACCGCCCGCGCTTTCGATGACAAGGCGGGGGCCTACGTGGCCCTAGAGGTCATCCGCCGTCTCGCCGCGGAAAAGGCCACCCTCGCGGCCAAAGTCGTGGCGGTCGCGACCACCCAGGAAGAGATCGGCACCCGCGGTGCCCAGGTCTCGGCCTACGCTGCTCAGCCAGACTTTGGCATCGCCATCGACGTCGGTCATGCCACTGACCATCCCGATTGCGACGCCCGGAAATACGGGAAACAGACGCTCGGCGGTGGCCCCATCCTCGGGCGCGGACCCAACATCAACCCGTTGCTCTTCGACCGACTCGTGGCCGCTGCCGAAGCTGCCGGAGTGCCCTACCAGGTGGAGTGTGAGCCTCGCCCGACCGGAACCGACGCAAGGGCCATCCAGATGGCCCGCGGCGGCGTCGCCTCGGCGGTGATTTCGTTGCCACTACGCTACATGCACACCCCCAGCGAGGTGATGAACATGGAGGACATTGAGCACGCGGTCCAGCTCCTCGTGGCCTTCCTGAAAGCCCTCCGCCCTGGCGATCGAGGCGTTTTTTAAGCCCCGCGCGCGGTTGACGACCAGGCACGGCAATTTTTTAGAGCAGATAACCAGTTGAGTCGATAACACCTATCGATTTCAACCCAACCCCCGGAAACTTTCCGCACCTCCTGTCTAATTACCCCGCCTTTAGAGGCTCTCTTTCCCGTCTAAGCTCTCGTGCCGTCGTGTGAAACTTAAAAACGGTTCACTTTTCGCAAGATTTACAGCCCAACCTATTCTGAATCTCTCACCAAGCCACGAAGACACCGAGTTGAAAAGACAAGGAAACAGCACCTGAAAAGAGAAACTCCTTCAATGTGAATCTTTCCGGAGCTTCTATTCAGTAGTTGTTCCCAGTTAAACTCTCCGACCACCCTTCTCCCCCCTCAACGTCAACCGACCGATGCTGAAGGCCCTTTTCGACGTTTTACCCCGCCGCCGCCACCCGCTGTGGCCGGTCTCAGTGGTGCTGATGACGCTCCCCGCCGTCGGCTTCGTGCTGTATTGCGTGGGCTGGCTGTGGGCCGCCATGCTGAACGCCCAAGGCGCGGAAGGGCTTTCCCCCTACGCCTGGCCGGCCCAGCTTTCCCATATCTCGCTCAGCCTCGGCTTTGTCCTGGGCTTTGCCGGGCTGCTGCTTTTCGGTGCGTTGCTGTGGTGGTTCCGCCACGATCATGCCCCGGCCCCGGGCGCGTCGAGAGGGCCGGAAGCGGGCCTGCCGACTTCAACTGTCGAGGGCGACACCGCCACTGCCCTGCCGACAGGGGTCGATCCTGGGCCGCGACGCTCCGGGTGGGTGGGCATCGCCGCGATGGCCGCCAACCGCGCCATCGGGCTCAACGGCGTCCTCCCGTGGAAGATTCCGGACGAGTTTAAGCATTTTCAGGAAACGACTCGGGGCCACATCCTGCTGATGGGGCGGCGCACCTGGGAGGAAATCGGCGGCATCCCGCTGCCCCACCGGGAGCACTGGGTAGTCTCGAAAACCATGGCCCCGGTGCCGGGGTGCCGACTCCTCGGAAGTATCGAGGAAGCCCTCAGTCTGCCGACGGAAGGCAGGACGGTTTTCGTCGCGGGCGGTTCTGGCATCTACGCCGGTGCCCAGCCCTACTGCGCGGAAATGCTGATCAGCCACCTCCCGGATAGCTACGAGGCCGATACCTTTTTTCCTCCTTTCGAGGCCGAGTTCCCGGTCGTCGAAATCGTCCGCGAGCACCCTCAGTTCACGATCCGACGCTACCGCCGCAGCCAAAGTTGAAGCTTTAAGACGGCTGCTCACGACCCGATCGAGGCTGACTGGGTCGAGGCTAAAGAAGGGCGGACGGACGGGGGTTACGGTTCTTCGGCCAAGGAACGGAAATAATCTTCCACCATGTCGCGGTAACCCTCCGGGGGAGGCGCAGCCGTCTCTGGGGAGCCGATTTCGGCGGCAAGACGCTGACGCAGCAATTCCCGCATCAACAGCCGGCTCGCTTGGCCAAGGAGAGCTTCGGCGCGACTGGCATCCCCGGCAGCGGAAAGAGACTCCCCGATGCCGCCGAGGCTAGCACCGCCACGGGAGGCCCCTGAGACCTGCCGCAGCCGCTCGCCAAGCGCCTGGGCCTGTCGAAGTGACTCGCGATTTTCGCGAGGTGAGCCGGACTCGCCAGTCGCCGCCCCACCGGCACCACCCGCGTTGCCGCCACGACCCAGGGCCGACCGCGCCGCCTCGGCGTCCTGCAAGAGCGAGAGGAGTTCCCCAAGACCCCCATCCAGCCCGGCAGCCGCCTCGCGAAGCGCCTCAGAAAACTGCGAGATCCCCTCGGCGGCTCCAGATTGCAAGGCCTGCGCCCGATCTTGCTGCCCGTAGAGCAGGGCGTTGGCGGCACGCTCCATCGCTGACTCAGCACGACCAGCCTGCAGGGCCTCCAGGCTGCCCCGAAGCTGCTCAGCGACCTCCGGTAAGTCGGGCGCGAGTTGCCCAGCCGCCTGGTTGGTCTGCCGCGCCAGGTCTTGCAACCTTTCCAAGAGTGCCTGTTGTTGCTCCCGCAAGCTCGATGGCGATCGGCTTCCGGCGCGGCCAGAAGCGTCACCACGGCCCACCCCGCCGCCCGCACCCCCACCCTCCGCTGAATTTCCCTCACCGCCCGCCGCGCTGGGTGAAGCAGACTCTCCGGCTGCTCCCGGCTGGCCGCCTTGGGCCGGACGGCCAGACCCACCTTGGCCAGACCGCCCAGAGACTCCTGCCTGGCCCTGCTGCCCGCTCTGACCACCCCGGCCGCTTTGCCCAGCCTGGCCACTCTGTCCAGACTGCCCGCTCTGTCCTTGCTGCCCTGCTTGGCCGCTCTGGCCCGCGTCTCCTGATTCCCCGCTTTCACCGCCTGAAGCAGCTTGGCCCGACGGTGCTGAGGGGCTACCCGAGTCGCTTTCACTGCGATCACGCGGTTCGGCTGGAGGCGGGTTCGCGCCGGAGGCTGACCGATCGGAAGGCTCCGCTGATTCTGGTTGACCAGACGAGCCAGCTGGACTCGGCGGCTGCTCGCCGCGAGCCAGCAGTTCCTGGTCTCGCGCCAGCGCCGCCGCCTCGCTGGCCAGGGCGTTGACGACCTGGGCAACCACCTGCTGCCGGAGCTGCTCTAGTGCCGCTGCCGTCTCCAATAGTGCCGCCTGAGCACGATCCCCCTGGCGGGCCGCCGTCGGCCCGTCCCGACGGGAAAGGGAGGCCGCCGCATCGGCCATCCGGGAAGCGGCTTGGGCAGTGCTGCGGGCCGCAGCAGGAGCCGCCGCCAACGCGTCGGCCACCTCACTGGCGGCCGCTTGAAGTTGCTGCGCGAGGCGCCTCTGCTCCGAGAAAAGGCCCGAAGCCTCAGCCGCCGTCAGTTCACCCGAAAAAGACCGGATCCCGTCGTTGAGTAGCCGCTGCTGATCGGCCAGCTCCAGCATCCGTTGCCGAGCTTCCGCCAGACGCTCCATCAACGGGCCAGCCGCTTCGGAGGTCTCCGAAGCGGTGGGGCTCGGCGGTGGAGGCGACCCCTCACCGCCTTCCCCGGCAGACTGTTGCGCCTCGGCGATGGCCTGGAGAAACGCCTCGACCCGCAGCAGGCTGGTATAGACCTCCTGCTGCCGTTCGAGGGCCGACTCGATCTCACCGGCCACGACGGCCTTCCCGGCCTCGTCGAGCAAGGTGGTGGCCTCTTCCAGCATCATCCCAAACTCCCCACCCTCAATCCGCCAGAGCATCGGCCCGACCTCGTTGAGTAGCTTCTGCAACTCCAGCCGCAGCCCGCCGAGACCGGCCGAGACCTCGACCTGGGCCCGACTCCGTAAGTCCGCCGAGAGAAACTCCAGCCCGTAGGTCGCCCGGATCAACCGACGCAACTCCAGGATCAACGTCCGCAGGTCGAGCTGAACCCGCTCCGCCCCCTCGCCGGCTGCGACCTGCTCCGGGGTGAGGGTCTGGGGGTCGATGGGGTTGCGGATTTCGACAAAGTGAAGCGCACTGCGGCTGACCTGCGGGTTCGGCTGACGGTTGTCGGTAACTTCAAAAAAGTAGGTCACCACGGTCTGATTTTCTGCCCCGAGATCGGAAGGATTGAACGACCGCAACAGAGTTATCTCCCGCTCAAAAGTCCCGCCCCCAGAAGTCGCAGCCGGGTCGCGACCGCCATCGCGGGAAGAGGCACCCGACTTCTCCGTCGTGGAGAACTCCTCTGGAGCCGAAAAGAGCGTCACGGATGGTCGATCGAGACCCGCAACGGTGACCTGGAGCCGCACCGACGTGACGCCGTAGTCGTCCGCCGCATAGACCTCGATCGGCAGGGGATCCCCCAGCGGCAGCGTCACGTCGCCCGTCGGCTCCAGCAAAGTGACCGTCGGCGGCTCGTCGGGAATGACTTCGAGGGTAAACGGCGGCGTGATGGTGGTGCGCCCGGCGGCGTCGATCAGGCGCAGCCAGCCACGGGTCGTCTCGCGTGCGACCCACTCAAAGCGATGCCCCTCGGCCAGGGTGCGGTCAGCCTGCACCCAGGACACCGCCAGAGCCCCCTTGGTGGCCAGCTTGACCTCCACGCGAGACCCCTCCGGCACCGAAAAATCACGCGGGGCGGCCAGCTCGTAGCGGGTGGGCTCTAAACCGGTGTAAAGGGGCGGCTCGATCGACACCTCCAACCCCTCCAGCTCCGCCGGTTGAAAGACGGCAACCGAGAACCACGGAGACGCCAGCGAGGGCGTCACGATCCGATAGCCGAAGTCGTCCGCTACGGAAAAAACTGTCAGCCCAAAGCGTTCCGAGGCTTCCCCCGCCGCCGAAACAACGTCCATCGGCCAAACTTCGATGGTGCCATCCGCCTGGCGCAGCTCGAGCGTGGCTTCCGGCTCCCACCGGAGCACCTCAGCGGTGATTTCGAGGTCACTCCCCACCGCCACCTCGGTCGCCCCGGGCGCCACCTGCAGGCCAACGGCACCGTCGCGGTGAAATCGCGCCTTTTCCGCGACCGGCAGAGTCGTGGTGAGCGAGACAGCTACCAAGGCCGCCAGAAACGCCGGCACGACCAGCACCCAGCGGCGCCACCACGGGGTGAGGCTCGCCCAGAGTCGCGGGTCTGCTGCCTCCGCCTCGACCTGCTTCACCACCAGCCGGTTGAGCGGTAGCTGCATCGCCATCGGGTTCCCCGCGATCTCAACCGCACAACTAAAGCGATCCCGAGACGAGGGGCGCAACCGGTCCAGCCGCCGCGCGACGCTCTGCTCCGTCGTCTGGCGACGGGGGGCCCCCACCGAAGCCAAAACCAGCGCAAGGACCGCGATCTCCCAGACTCGCCAGACTAAATCAGCGGTCGGCTCTCGCCAGGTCTGCGCGGACTCGACGGCGTGCAACCCCAGGGCCAGCAGCGCCGCCAACCACCAGGCCAACGCCACCGTCAGCAGCACCCACTGCCAGCGCTCTTGTTGAACCGCAGAGCGGAGTCGGGAAGTGAAGTTGTTCATCGGAAAAAGCGATTTAGGCAACCTGGGCCTCCTTGGGGCGCGAAGCCCACGCCTCGCCCAGCACCCATAGCACGGCGAGAGCCACCAGCCAGCCCTCTAGAGAGAGTCCCGCCCGCTGCCCCGCAGTCAGCGCGGCCTGGCTGCCGGAAACACCGGGATTCTCCGGGCCGACCCCCGAGGTCGGTATCGCACCGCCCGCACTCACCTGCCGCAACTGGCTCAACGGCGTCGCCCGCGACACACTCTCGGCCTCAGGAACCTGAAACAGCCACACCGGCCCGCTTTGAGGGTCGATCACCGACCGCTCCCAGACCCGCTGGGAAACGACGCCAGCAGAGCCGTCGCGCCCGGCACCAGGCACCGGTGCCAGCGTCCCGGCCTCTCGATGCTGGAAGGCCGTCGGAGTCGGGTAAAGCTCGGCAAAAAGGGCCCGCACCAGCGGTAAAAAGGCCGCTCTTAGCGGCAGGTCACTGCTGCCGGTTTCCCAACCGAAGGTCGAAACCACCAGCCGACCCGACCCAACCGGAACCTCGACCAGCAGCGGATCACCCGACTCTGTCGCCAGCCAGGAACGGAAGCCGCTCGCAGCAGAAACATCCTCCAAGATGACCCGCTCGTAGCCCCGCAGCGCGGTCAGGTAGAGCCCCCGCGCCGCATCGCCCGTGAAAATCTGCCCGAGCGGACTACCAGACGGAAGCCCGCCCACCAGAAAGGGCTCCTGGGCGGCGGGCCGGAGGGCGCGCCCCTGCCAACGGGCAGCCAGCAGGCCATTTTCGCGCAAGAGGCGAAACAACCGAGCCGGATTACGGCCTGGGGTGACCACCGCCGCCCCCCCTGCCGCCAGTCGCTCCCGCAGCAACGACCAGACCTCCGTCGGTGCCTCATCCAGCGCCCCGGCAAGGTGCCAGACCGATGCCGACCCCAGTGCCCCTCCCGACCCAGAACGTTCCGAAGTTCCGTCAGTCCCGGCTCCAAGGGAAACCGCAAAGCGCGTGCCACCGCCACGCGGTTCCACCGCCAGGGCTCGCGCCAGAAACTCCACCTCCGCGCGCTTAGCCCCATCATCTAGCTCTGGGAGCCAGATCTCTACCGGCACCGGCGGCACTTCATCCAACCAGACCAGCCGCGCATTGTCCGCAGCGAGGCCATCGGAGACACCCGCCGCTGACGAAAAAGTAACCTCAGCCCACGGCGGCACCGCATCGGGCAACGGCAGCGTCACCGTCACCAAGGTTTCTGCGTCCCCGAGCCCGGCAACACCGGTAGCCGAACTCTCGCGACTTTCTTGCAAAATTGAGGCACCCGCCAGCTCGCGCCCGTCTGGCGCAATTAGGACCACGCGCCCGCCAACCAGAGCCTCCCGGTGCCCACTGAGCCGCACCAGAACCTGGCGCCCACGTCGATCGGCCAGAGGGATTACCTCGGCGAAAACCACCGCCGCATTGGGCGAAAAATCCCCCACCAACAGCCACTCCAGCGCTACACCCAGCGGCAACTCCGGCAATCCGGAGGGGGTCCACTGGCCCGCTTGACCGTCCGTCACCACCACCAACGTGCCTCCCGCCTCCGGCAGCAGCAACAGAGACTGCTGGACGGCCTCCGCCGCCGAAATCCCCACCGGTCGCGGCGGAAAAAGGTCCAGCGTGTCGATTAACTCCCGCGTTGCGAGCGACCCCGGTAGCACCGCCCCTCGCGCTTCCCGATCAAAAACGAGCCGGCCAAGCGCCGCCCCGCGGCGCTCCGGACGCTCCAGATCGCTCCGAAGTGCTGCCTTGACGGCCTCCGGACGCCCTGCCCAGGCCATGCTCGCCGAACTGTCGAAAAGATAGACCACCGCCGCGCGATCTTCAGTCCCCACCGCCGGAGCCACCCACCGTGGCTCCGCCAAAATCAACACCACGGTGGCCAGCACTAAGCAACGCAGCAACAACAGCCACCAGTCCGACAGGCGACGCCGATGCTGCCTCGGCGGCCCCGAGGCCACCAAAAAGCGTAATGACGGGAATAACCACGGCTGCCCCTGGCGAAGTTGCGCAAGATGGATCGCCACCGGCACCCCCAGCAGCAGTAAACCCCACAGAAACCCCGCGCTGCCAAAAACAATCACCGGTGGCTCCCTTCCCACCAGATGCCGCGCAGACGGGACATCGAAGCGCCGCCATCTACCGTTGCGCCTTCACTGTTGCCAATCTCCCGCATACTAGCAAGGCTACCAACCAGGCCATGTTTTGCAAGACCCCAACGCCGCTTGGTCAAAGTCGCCCGGCACGACACCCACCGCAACCTCGCCGCCGGGGCATGGCGCTGATCACCATTTTCGGCTTTCTCCTGGTGATGGCCGTCCTCGTGACTCAATTCCTGTTGATTATTTCCCGACAACTCCGCTACCGCGCCACCGTCGAAAGTGCCGCCCCGCTGCGCCCCTACGCCTACTCGGCCCTCGAAGCCACCCAAGCCGTCCTCGCCGAGTTCCGCGAGTTTGACGAGGGGCTCTTCGACGCCAGCCAAGGCTGGGGCGACCCACTCCGCTGGGCCAACCTCACCCATCTGCACGCCACCGGCGACGAGATTGACCGCGAAAACGACAGACTCGGGGGCAGAAACTTCCGCAAAGAGGACGATATTGGCCCGACCAGCGCCGTGCGCATCACCGATGAGTCCGGGCGCATCCCCCTCGACCCCGAGCAACCCGCCCTCCTCCGCGCCCTCCTTGAGCAGCTCGAAGTGAAGTTCGACGACCAGGAGATCCTCATCGACAGCCTCGCCGACTGGATCGACGACGATGGGGACGCCTATCGCCTCGATGGGGCCGAGGCCGACTGGTATCGGCGTGAAGGATGGTCGCGCCTGCCGCCCAACGCCCCACTCCAGACCCTCGGCGAGCTGCGCGACATCCGCGGTTGGCGCACCGCCTTTTTCGACGACCACCTCCAGCCCACCAGCCGCTTTGAGCAGCTCCGGCAGGCCGTTTCCATCCACCATCGCGGTGCCGTCAACCTCAACGCCGCCCCGCCGATCGTCGTCGCCGCCCTCGCCGAGTTGCTCGGCTTCCTACCGGAAGACCTCGACGCCCGCATCGCCGGGCCAGACCGTATCCGAGGCACCGCGGACGACGAGCCGCTCCGCGACCTCAATTTCCTCGCTTCCGCCAACCTCCCCGAAGGCGTCTCCGTGAGCAACACCGCGACGCTCTTGCGCATCCAGATCACCGTCACCGAAGGCCCGCGCCAATTTTCCCTAGAGACCTTGGTCGCCACGTCGGGAGCGGGAAATCCTTCTAACAACCCCGAAGTCAATCGACCGGGAACCGGAGGGCGGCCTCGCATCCGGCCACCCAACCGCACCCCTGGCGGCCAAAGCGGCAACTTCACGATCCTGCGCCTGGTCGAAAACGGGCACCTCGACTAGCACAGCACGCCGTGGCGACGGTTCCCGACCCGGCACTACCATTGTTCAGACCGCCGTCTCCACCGGTTTCGGAAAAAGGATCGCCCGCTCCCCGAGCGGCTTCCCGGTCAGTCGAGTCGGCGACCACTCCAGGTTGCCGGAGTAAAGCGTCGCGGGCGTCTCGCCCATCATCTCCAGGACCGTCGAGCTGGTTGTCGGCATCACCGGCGTCAACAGCGTCGCTGCCAGGCGTAGAGCCTCTGCTAGATGCGCCAAGGCTGTCAGAGCGGCCGCCCGCTCCTCCTCGACCGCACTCTTGATGCTTTTCCACGGCTGCCGCTGGTCCAGGTAACGGTTCAGGCCCCGCAAGAAGCCCCAGGTCGTCTCCAGGGCACGGTGAAAGAGCAGCCCGTCCAACTCACCCAGAGCCTTCTCTCGCGTCGTCTCCCACAGAGCCCGCAAGGTCACCTCCGGCTCCCCCTCGACGGTCGCCGCAGGCACCTTCCCCCCCGCAAAGCGACCACCCATATTCAGCAGCCGGTTCAGCGAGTTCCCAAAGTCGTTACCCAGGTCGTTATTATACCGACTCAGAAACAACCCCTCCGAGAAGTCGCTGTCTTGCCCGAGGCTCATCTCACGCAAGAAAAAGTAGCGCAGCGCATCCGGCCCAAACTGCGCCACCAAATTAAACGGATCGACGATATTGCCCAGTGACTTCGACATCTTTTCACCCGCCAGGTGCCACCAGCCATGCACCAGCAGGTGCTTCGGCAGGGCCTTGCCCGCCGCGTGCAGCATGATCGGCCAGTAAACCGCGTGCGGCGGCAGCAAGATGTCCTTCCCGATAATGTGGTAATCCGCCGGCCAGCAATCCCGACCGTCCACCGCGCTACAGTAATTGACCAGCGCGTCAAACCAGACGTAGGTCACGTAGTCGGCATCGAAGGGCAGCGGAATACCCCACGAAAGCCGCTCTTTCGGGCGCGAAATGCAGAGATCGTTCAACGGCTCGCGCAAAAACTCCAAAACCTGCTTCTGTCGAAAGGCGGGAACAATAAAGTCCGGGTGGCTTTGCAAAAAGTCGATCAGCCATCCCTGGTGCTGGCTCAGCCGAAAATAGTAAGCCCGCTCCGTCACCTCCTCTACCGCCCCAAAAATCTCCGGCCAAGCCCCATCGACCCGGTCTTTCTCCTGGAGAAACTGCTCCTGCCGCGAGCTGTAGAAGCCGCGATACTCCCCGGCGTAAATCTGACCCTGGTCGAACATCTCCTGCAGCCACCGCTGCACGTAGGAACTGTGGCGCGGCTGCGTCGTCCGGATAAAATCATCGTGCTGCACGGTTAACACGCCGCACAACGCCTGAAAATCCGCCGCAATCCGGTCCACCAGCACCTGCGGCTCTACCCCCTCCGCCCGAGCCGCTGCCTGCACCTTCTGCCCGTGCTCATCCATCCCCGTCAGCAGAAAGACCGACTCCCCCCGGAGCCGCCGAAAACGCGCCAGCGCATCCGCCAGCACCAACTCGTAAGCATGGCCGAGGTGCGGGCGCCCATTGGCGTAAAAAATGGCCGTCGTCAGATACAGTGGCTTACTCATAATTCAGTAACTCCCTACCATGGTCGCCCCACTCGCCACCGACAACGCCATTCTGAACTTCCCGCCTCCGAAAAATCCCCCCGCCCGCCAGTGACCCGACCGGCAGCCCCGTGGCGCTCTTAAACCAAGCTTGCACTCTTCCCTGGGAGTGCCGGCGTCCCCGCCGACCAGTCTAGGGTGAAGTTTCCGACGAGGACGTCGGTGCTCCCAGGGGCGTCCCCGCCGGCCTCTGCTTACCGCAGCCCCCGCGCAGCTTTAGTAAGGCCCCGCGCCGCAACGTGAGCTTGCCCGGTGGTCCTGCCAGGTGATAACTTTGAAACATGAAAGTCGGAACCCTCCTGACCACCCTGACCACCCTGGCCATCATCGTCGCCACCAGCGGCAACCTCGAAGCCCGACGCACCGGCCTCCGCGAGTTCTCTAACCGCAGTAACGTCAGCAATGAGCGTTTTGACACCGAAGTCCAGGCCCCCGAAATGACGGGCGACTTCTCCGGCAATTTCCCGACTTCGCGCTTCCGGCAGGAGACCAGCCCCCTCGGCCAGCAACGGGCCGATCTTTCCCCGAGAAACACCGCAGGCATCGACCCTTCTGGCCGCTTTGAAACCACCCGACTCCCCCGCCAGGACGCCCGCTGGTCCACCGAAGCCCGACCACGCCAGATGGCCCCAGGCGGCAACTGGAACACCATCCGCGAAAACGTCGTCTCGCACCACTTTAGCAACACTGACCTGCGCACGCCGGAGAGCCGCCAGATGCAGGAAATGGTCGATGCCATCTCACTCCAGCAGCTTAACCGCTTCACCACCGTCCGCAACAGCGTCTCCGACGGCATCCCGCAGGTCGCCGCCGGCCAGCAACAGCCGGTCAGCCTGGTCGAGCAGCCGTCTGCTCGCAGCGACCGCCCCAACGGCACCGGGGCCACCTCCCGCAGCACGGCCACCGCATTGAGCGGCCCGGCTACCACCGCCTCCTGGGCCGACCAAGGCAGCCCCTTCTTTCGCCCCGGCGAGACCCGCGTCGAGACCCAGCAACGCAGTGATGGGGCCCGCCAGCAGGTCACCACCACCGTCCGCGTCCGGGAGTAAATCTCCCGTCCATCCGAGGTTCAACTTTCCGCCTTCAGCACTGAACTTTCCTGGTTGATTTTTCCTGACCCATCTTCTCCCACTGTCCAGCGAGTTAACTTCGTAGCCTAATTTTCCAGGCCAACAAGCCCCAACGGGGCGACAGGTTATAGCCCTGGGTGGAGCGAAGCGCAACCCTGGGAAAAAGGTTGGCCCGACCACCAAACTCCTGAAAGGACGACGCCCCGCTGGCTCAATCATCACGCAATTTTGTGCGATTCGATCAAGTTCACCCGCGCCGATCGTTCTGTCGCCCTTTCAGGGCTTTG
>DAIQNO010000009.1:0-1021 GCA_036788355.1 Opitutales bacterium
GTGATTAGTAAAAACTTTAGCTCTGGAGCAACTGGAGTGATACCAGGTCGCGCATTTTTTCCGGGAATCTGGTATCATCCGCCCATGCAACTTCAGAACCAACCCAGCCCCCGCCCGCAGCCGCCCCAGCACTGCCCGCCGCCACCGCGCTCACTCCCACTCGATCGTGCTCGGCGGCTTCGAGCTAATATCCAGCACCACCCGATTCACCCCCGAAACCTCGTTGATGATCCGGTTCGACACCCGCTTCAACAACCCATGCGGCAGCTCCGGCCAATCCGCCGTCATGGCATCCTGGCTCTCCACCACCCGCAGGGCGATCACAAAGTCATAGGTGCGCTCATCTCCCATCACCCCCACCGACCGCACCGGCAAAAACACCGCAAAAGCCTGCCAAACCCGGTCATACCAGCCCTCCCGCGTCAACTCCTCCAAGAAAATCGCATCGGCCTCGCGCACCATCTCCAGATACTCCGGCCGGATTTCCCCCACCACCCGCACCGCCAAACCCGGCCCAGGGAACGGATGCCGCCAGACCATCTCCCGCGGCAGCCCCAGCACCTCCCCCAACGCCCGCACCTCATCCTTGAACAACGCCCGCAACGGCTCAATCAACTTCAACCGCATCCGCGCCGGCAAACCACCCACATTGTGGTGACTCTTGATCAACGCCGCCGGATTCCCGTCGATCGCCACGCTCTCGATCACATCCGGGTATAACGTCCCCTGAGCCAGAAAATCCACCTCCCCAATCTCTAAAATCGCCGCCTCGAAAACCTCGATAAACACCCGCCCGATGATCTTCCGCTTCACCTCCGGATCCGTCACCCCCCGCAACTCCCCCAAGAACGCCTCCCGCGCATCCACCACCTTCAAATCCATCGCAAAATGGCCCCGGAACAACGCCTCCACCGCCGCCCGCTCCCCCTTCCGCAACAACCCATTATCCACAAACACACACGTCAAACGATCCCCCAACGCCCGCTGCAACAACGCCGCCGCCACCGAAGAATCCACCCCC
>DAIQNO010000009.1:1031-20088 GCA_036788355.1 Opitutales bacterium
GTCACCCACCTGGGCCCGCACCGCCGCCACCGCCTCCTCCACATAATCCCCCATCCGCCACGAAGGCTCACAACCACAAATCTCAAACAAAAAGTTCCGCAACAGTGCCATCCCCTCCGGCGTATGCTGCACCTCCGGGTGAAATTGAATCCCGTAAAACCGCCGCTCCGCATCCTCGATCACCGCCAACGCCGAGTTCTCCGTCTCCGCCACCGCTGCAAAACCCGGCGGCAAAACCGTCACCTTATCCCCGTGCGAATTCCATACCGCCAACGGACTCACCAAACCCCGCAACAACTCCGAATCCCCCGCCCACCGCAACGTCCCCCGCCCAAACTCCCGCTGCGTGCTCTTCGCCACCGCCCCACCCAACAGGTGGCCCATCAACTGCAACCCATAGCAAATCCCCAACACCGGCACCCCTAACCCAAAAATCCCCGGATCCGGCAACGGCGCCCCCGGCACCACCACACTACTCGGACCACCCGACAAAATGATCCCCACCGCCCCCAGCTCCCGCAACCGCTCCGCCGGCGTATCATACGGCACAATCTTCGAAAAAACCGCACACTCCCGCACCCGCCGCGCAATCACCTGCGTGTATTGCGAACCAAAATCCAGCACCACCAACGTCGGAGTCATCATACCAAAAATCTCCACCCAGCCCCCAAAGCCAACCCAGAAACACCACTAAATCCCCTCAAAACTGTAAATGCGCCTGCACCACCCCACACTCCGGACACGCCGCCGAACGCCGACCCGCCGCCGAACGATAAATCACCTCACACGCCGCACACCGAAACACCCGCTGCCGACGCAACCGCTGCCACACCCGCGCCGAACGCCAATCATAAACCACCCACAAACCCAAACTCAGCCCCAAACCCACCAGGCAGTAAATCGCCGCCACCCAATCAATCGGAACCGGCATCATCATCACTCCATCTCCCCACTCAAAAAAAGAAAAACCGACCAACCGTTGCCCCGCTCAAACAAAGAAGCCGCTTCAACGAAGCGGCATCCCTCAAGGCAAACTCAACCTAACCGACCAGGCCCTAGGAAGCCCGCTCAGTAGCCTCACCAGCAACCGCCGGTGACTCCGCCACAGCGTCCTCGCCAACCGGCTCATCGGCCACCTCACCCGCTGCGACCACCTGGTCCGTCTCCGCATCAAAAACCGTCGCCGACGACCCTGGAGCCTCGGAAACAGCACGGCTGACCCCCGGACGCGCCTTCCGCTTCTCGTAGCCCGCATCACTGGCCGGAATCAACTCAATGATCCCCATCGGCGAAGCATCACCCTTCCGCGGCAACAACTTGTAAATCCGCGTATAACCCCCATTCCGCTGCAAAAACTCCGAAACCCGCACCTCCAGCAACTGCTTCGCCGCCGACTCATTCCGCAACTTCGAAATCAACAACCGGTAATGATGCAACCACTCCACCCGATCACCCGACGCCGCACCCCGCTTCGCCCGCGTAATCAACTTCTCCGCAAACGGACGCAAAGCCTTCGCCTTGGTCAACGTCGTCTGAATCCGACCATGAATAAACAAAGCCGAAGCAAGATTGGCCATCAGCGCCTCACGGTGCTCCTTCTTCCGGCCGAGTTTATAACGATGTTTGGCGTGGCGCATGGCAACTAAATGAAAAAATGAAAAACAAAATGACTAACAAAAACAGTGTAACCCTCCCAAAGGTGACGGCGCATCCCCGACTCGCAACTAATCACCCACCCGATCCAACAAGCGCTCATCCAGCTTCATCCCCAACGACAGACCCAGCTGCTCCAGCTTCGCCTTAATCTCATTTAGGGACTTCTTACCAAAATTGCGATACTTCAGCATCTCCTGCTCACTCTTCCCCGCCAACTCACCCACCGTGGTGATGTTCGCATTATTCAAGCAGTTCGCCGCCCGCACCGACAACTCGATCTCATTCACACTCATATTCAGCAGCTTCCGCAAGCGATTCTGCTCCTCGCTAACCTCCTTGCCCTCCTGCTCAAACTCCACCCGCTCGTGGCTCACCTCATCGAAGACATCCAGGTGATAACGCAAAATCGCTGCCGACTCCTTCAACGCATCATCCGGCGTCACCCGACCATCCGTCCAAATCTCCAAAATCAACTTATCGAAATCCGTCATCTGACCCACCCGCGTCTGCTGGATCTCATACTTCACCCGCTCCACCGGGCTAAACAACGAGTCGATCGCAATCAACCCAATCACCTCTTCCGCCGGCTTATTCTCCTCCGCCGTCGCATAACCACGACCGCTCCGCACCTCGACCTCCGCCAAAAAACGCCGCGGACGATCCAACGTGCAAATCACATGCTCCGGATTCAAAATCTGCACCCCTGCATCCGGCTGAATATCCCCCGCCGTCACCGCACCCTCGCGATTCACATCGATCATCAGATGAACCGGCTCCCGACGAAAAGAGTTCACCAGAACCTTCTTCAAATTCAACACAATCTCCGTCACATCCTCCAAAACACCCTCGATCGACTGAAACTCGTGATCCACCCCCTCGATCTTGATGCTGGTGATCGCCGCCCCCTCGATCGAACTCAACAGAATCCGCCGCAACGAATTTCCCAACGTATGACCATAACCCGTCTCAAAGGGATCAGCCGTGAACTTTGCATAAGTCGAAGAAGCCGTCGCCTCGTCTTTAACCAGACGCTTCGGCAACTCAAACTTGCTCAACCGCTTGACCGTAGGGGTCTGCGTAGGCTCACTAGATGCGTTCATGAAAACAGAAAAAAGGATAAAAACCGCTAACCACTAGCCCAGAACCGGACTTAACCAAGAAATCACCAAACCGAGCCCTAAAAACGACCCGCACCGCCAAAAACCACTCCCGCAGCCACTCAATAAAAAAGAGGCACTCCGACCCATGTTGCTAACGGCTATAGTATTCCACAATCATCTGCAGATTGATCCCCTGCTCCATCTCGTTGGCCTCCGGCAAACGATTCACCGTGCCCCGCAAACTATCCGGATCCGCCGTCAACCACGCCGGCACCGCCCGCACCCGGTTCTCCTCCATCGCCCTCGTTGCCAGCTGCTTCGAGGACGTCCGACCGCGAACCTCCACCAAATCACCCGGCTTCACCCGATACGAAGGCACGTCCACCTTCCGACCATTCACCGCCAGGTGCCCGTGACCCACTAGCTGCCGAGCCGCCGCCCGCGTCCGACCCAATCCCAAGTGGTAAACCACATTGTCCAAGCGCGTCTCCAGCAAGCGCAGGAAAATCTCCCCCGTCACCCCACGCTGATGCTTCGCCTGCTCAAAAGTCAGCCGAAACTGCTTCTCCGTCAGCCCAAACAAGTAGCGCAGCTTCTGCTTCTCGTTCAAGCCCAACGAGTAATCCGACATCTTCCGGCGCAGCCGAGGGCCATGCACCCCAGGAAGATACTTCTTCTTCTCGAACGCCTTATTCGGCGGAAACAACGCCATCCCAAAACGGCGATTCAAACGAGTAGTCGGGCCAGTATAGCGAGCCATAAAAAAAGAAACAATCAGCGGTAAACGAAAAGCCTCTGACCTACCTTACCATCAGCAGATCGGCAACTATCAGAAAAAAATCAACAACTACACCCGACGACGCTTCGGCGGGCGGCAACCGTTATGCGGAACCGGCGTCGTATCAATAATCGCGTTCACCGTCAACCCCAACGACTGTAACGCCCGAATCGCCGAATCACGACCCATCCCCGGCCCATTCACCTTCACCGTCACCTCTTTCAAACCGTGCGAAAGCGCCACCTTACCAGCATCCTGGCAAACCACTTGGGCCGCGTAAGCCGTCGATTTCCTCGAGCCACGAAAATTGCACTTCCCACTGCTCGACCACGAAATCACGTTCCCGTTCATGTCCGTAAAACAGACCTTCGTGTTGTTAAACGTCGCCCGGATG
Organism: Opitutales bacterium; assembly: GCA_036788355.1. Classification (GTDB taxonomy): domain Bacteria; phylum Verrucomicrobiota; class Verrucomicrobiia; order Opitutales; family Cerasicoccaceae; genus DAIQNO01. The sequence continues at coordinate 4,960 of DAIQNO010000009.1, forward strand.
TTGCAATAGCCAGCGTGAACATTCTTACTGCCCTTCGCCTTGCGAATCTTGCCCAAGTCCAGCGTATCCGCCAACAAATCCTTGGCCGTCGGCTGCGAGGACTTCTTCTCCTCTGCTGCCGCCTCCACCGAAACCCCTGCATCACCCAGCACCGCTGGCTTTACCTCTTTCTCGTCACTCATGAGCAATCCTTCACAAAGTCTGTTATCGCTGCCTTAAAAATCCCCAACCAAACCCAACTACTTCCGAGTGGGCCCAGCTTTATTTGCCACCGTGCGCCGCATCCCACCCTTGCGCGTCCGCGCATTGGTCTTCGTCCGCTGGCCCCGCACCGGCAAGTGCCGCTGATGGCGAATCCCACGATAACAACGAATAGCGGTCAAACGCTTCAAATTCCCGATCACCTCACGCCGGAGGTCACCCTCCACCAAAAAACCATGCTGGGCGATCAACACCGCGAATCGATTCAACTCCTCTTCGCTCAACTTGTGCGTCCGAATGTCCGGATCGATCCCCGACTCCTCGCACAACTGCGAGGCCCGCGTCGGCCCGATGCCATAAACATATTGCAACGCAATGATGATTTTTTTGCCGGATGGGATGTCCACCCCGAGTAAACGCGCCATAACTGACCTTGAATAAAGAGGTTTTCGTTAAAACAGAGAAGAAAAACAAACTGCGTGCCCTCTGGCAAGCTTAATTTTGCACCAAAGTTAAAATTTCCGGAGCCCCGTGCGTCACCAACACCGTATGCTCAAAATGCGCCGACGGCAGTCCATCCCGCGTCCGCGCCGTCCACCCATCGCTATCCACCTTAATCGCCTTCTTACCCATGTTCACCATCGGCTCGATCGCGATCACCGCCCCCGGCTGCAACTTAGGGCCATCCGAAGGCTTCCCATAATTCGGAACCTGCGGCTCCTCGTGCATGGTCTGCCCGACGCCATGACCCACAAACTGCTCCACCACACTAAACCCCGCCCGCTCCACAAACTTCTGAATCCGATGCGAAATCTGCCCGACCCGATTGCCAGCCAAAGCCGCCGCGATCCCCTCATACAAGGCCGCCTCCGTATGCTTCAACAAAAACGCCATCGGCTCACTCACCCGACCCACCGGCACCGTCCGCGCATTATCGCCAATCCAGCCCCGATAACTCACCGCCACATCCACCGTCACATTATCCCCCTCCCGCAACACCTTCTTCATTGAGCCGCAACCATGCACCACTTCGTCCGAAACCGACAAACAAATATACCCAGCAAATGGGTCGTGATTCGGCAAAGTATAATTGTAACACGGGCTCTCCGCCCCAAACTCCCGAAACAAACGCCGCGCCTCATGCTCTAAATCATAAGTCGCCACGCCCGGAGCCACTAAACCGCAAAGCCGATCCAAAATCCGTGCCGCCACCCCACAAGCCTCTCGAATCGAAGCAACCTCCGCCGCGCCCCTCAACGGAATCTTGCCAGTGCGATTACCCATTAAAACTTCCGACTCAACTCCGGACCAAAAAGGCTCTAATACTCAAGCAGCCAATGACATCAAGTTAAGCACCCACAAACTGACGAATCAGCCAGGTCACTAACCCCACACCGAGCAGCGAAGCACTCCAAACCCACAAAGTCCCAAAATTCTCGCCGGAAATCTCACGGGTATCCACCAACTGCCGCACACGATTAGAAGAACGCGCCCGCTTCTTGCTCTTCTGCAAAAATCCGTCGTATTGTTGCTGCAAAAGATAGGTCTCCACTTGGCGCATCGTGTCAAGCATCACCCCCACCGCAATCAACGAACCGGTGCCACCGAAAAATTGAGACACATTCGGCGGAATCCGAAGCGCATTCGACAAAATCACCGGAAAGATGGCGATAGCGGTTAAAAAAATCGCCCCCGCCAGCGTTAGCCTCGTCATCACAAAATCCAAAAACTTTGCCGTTGGCTCCCCAGGACGCACCCCTGGAATGTAACCACCGCTCTGCTGAAGCTGCTCGGCAATCTCCTGCGGCTTGAACACCAACGAGACCCAGAAGTAAGCAAAGCCCATAATCAACGAGCCAAACACAATAAAGTAAAAATAGCTCTGCTGCGTCAAAGCCTCAGAAATCGACTGCAGAAATCCCAAATAAGGAACCGTCCCCAAGTAGGCAAAAAACTGCTGAGGAATCATGAGAATCGCACTGGCGAAAATGACGGGCATCACCCCCGAATAATTCACCTTCAACGGCAGATAAGAAGCCGACCCACCGGCTAGCATCCGCCGCCCCACCGCCCGCTTGGCGTGCTGCACCGGAATCCGCCGAGTCGCCTGCGTCACAGCAACAATCGCCGCCGTCACCGCCAAGAACAAAACCAGCAATAGCGCCCCCTGCAATCCCGACAATGCCGCCACTGCATCGTCCGCAGCATAAAATAGCTGAACCGCCGTAGAAAAGGCCCCCGGCAGATCAGAAAGAATGCCGATCGTGATTAGCAACGAAATACCATTGCCCACACCGCGCTGCGTGATCTGCTCACCGACCCACATCAACATCACCGTCCCAGCGGTCAAAAATATCGTCGACGTAATAAAAAACGAAGTCTTGTCAACAATCACCAAGCTGCCATGCACGTTAGGATCAAACCCAAACATTAACGGGCCTGGGTTATACACAAGCGACATCAGCAACAACGCGGACTGAACCAGAGCAATCGCAATAGTGAGATACCTGGTATATTGGGTCAGCTTCTGCCGCCCAATTTCACCCTCCTTCTGCAACCGCGCCAGTGCCGGAACTGCAATCCCCAGCACTTGCAGAATAATGGACGCCGTAATATACGGCATGATGCCCAACGCAAAAATCGCACCGTTGAGCAAAGCCCCGCCCGTAAACATGTTGTAGAGACCCACCAGTCCGCCGCCACTGGAGGCTTGGGCCGCTAGATAATCCGCAAGCGGCTGAGGATTGATACCTGGCAGCGGAATGTTCGCACCTACTCGCGCCAAAAAAACCATCGCCAACGTAAATAAAATACGTTGACGCAGCTCAGGGATGCGAAAGCTGTTAAGAAAGGCACTAAACATAACCAAGAATGAACCTGAACCCTACTGCAATAACGCTACCAAAAACTATCCGTCAGACTAACCTAGTTTGCAGCGGCAACCTCGGCAACCTCCGACGACGGGGACGAAACCAACTCCACTACCTGGCCACCGGCAGCGAGAATCTTTTCTTTGGCAGAAGCAGAGAACCGATCCGCCGTGATCGTCACCGCATGGCCAATCTCACCATCCCCCAGCACCTTGATTGGATCACCATTTTTCCGAACCAAACGAGCCTCCACGAGAACCGCCCGATCAATCGTCGTCACTGTAAGCTGCGCCAAGTCGTGCAAATTAACCACTTGATAAGACTTGCGAAACTTGTAGTTGCTAAAGCCCCGATGAGGAAGCTTGCGATACAACGGAATGTGACCCGACTCGAAACCGTGCCGAATGCTCCCGCCACTGCGCGAAGTCTGACCCTTCTGGCCGCGACCAGACGTTTTCCCGTTACCGGAACCCTCACCAATGCCGCGACGCTTGCGGGCAGGCTTTTTTCCGTAAATATTGAAAAGGTTGTGCAGTTCCATGATTAAACTTTCCTCGGGAAATTGTTAAGCTGCGGGGCTAAAGCAACATCCCCGATTAACCAAAAAAGTAATACACCTCAAAACTATATCGCCAGAGGATCGAAAACCGCGTTGTGAATCGCTACCACCTGTTCCGCTGTGCGCAATTGGTGCAACGCATCAAACGTCGCATTCACCATAGCGGCGGGGTTATTGGAACCCAAGGACTTCGACAACACATTATGAACGCCCACTGCTTCCAAAACCGCGCGAACCCCTCCGCCAGCGATCACCCCAGTCCCGTCAGCCGCCGGACGCAGAAAAACCTCTCCGCCGTCATGGTGACCACGCACCTCGTGAGGGATGGTAGTCCCCTTCAGATTGATCACGTGCATGTGCGCCTTGGCGCGCTCAGTGCCCTTGCGAATAGCATCGGGAACCTGCTTGGCCTTACCATAGCCGACGCCGACCCGGCCCTTGCCATCGCCGATGACCACCAAGGCCGCAAAACTGAAACGGCGACCGCCCTTCACCACTTTAGCACACCGGTTGATGTGAACAACCTTCTCAATCAACTCCGGTGCCTCTGGCTCCGGGGCACGATCACGAGAACGACCACCGCTTCGCGACCGCTGGGGTTTGTTATCTCCGAAATTCATATTGAGGCAAAAAACTAAAATTGAACACCCGCAACTCGAACCGCTTCCGCAAAAGCCTTCACCTTACCGTGATACCGACGCCCAGCACGATCAAATACAACCTTACCAATACCAGCCGCCAACACCCGCTCACCCGCGATTTGACCCATTTTCGCCGAACCCTCGATGGTCGGGCGAATCCCCAGGTCGCGCATATCCTTACAATTAGAGGACACAAACACCAGCGTACTACCAACCGTGTCATCGATCACCTGTGCATACAAATGCTTACAGGAAAAAGAAACCACCAGCCGCGGGCGCTGTGCATCACCGCGAATGCGGCGACGAATTCTCCACCGTCGTTTCTGAACGAGGCGCTGTTTGAGTCGAAGTTGCATAAATTAATTCCTGAAAACGTGAAACGAGACAACCAACGTATATCTACTTGGTCTTCTTGCCCTCTTTACGGAGCACAAACTCACCATCGATGCGAACACCCTTGCCCTTATACGGCTCAGCCGGTCTCCAACGCTTAATGTTCGCCGCAACTTGACCCACCGCCTGCTTGTCACAACCGACGATAGAGAGCTTGGTGCCACTCTTATCGATTTCAACATCGACACCCGCCGGAAGAGCAACACATACCGGGTGCGAGAAACCAAGTGCCAAATCTATATTGCGCTGATTCAAGGCGGCTTTAAAACCAACACCTTCGATAATCAACGACTTCTTAAAAGGCTCCACCACACCTTGAACCATCCCGTTCAAAATGCTTCTTGCAGTTCCCCACATCGCCTTAGCCTGACGCGAACCATCCCGCGGGCGAACCACCAGAGAATTGCCATCAAGCGAGATGCTCACGTTCAGATCGAAACTTTTGGTAAGCTTCCCCTTCGGACCTTCAATGCTGACCGTCGAACCATCAACACGTGCCTTTACCTTAGCGGGAAGCACTACCGGGTTAATTCCAATGCGGCTCATAAATACAAAGTTTGATAATTAAAGAAAAGTCGTGTTCTACCAAACCTTGCATAGGATTTCACCACCGACCTTGAGCTTTCGAGCATCGCGGTCGCGAAGGATCCCCTTAGGAGTCGTAAGAATGGACATACCCATACCCCCAAGAACGCGCGGGGCCTCGTCATAACCCGCATAGCGGCGGCACCCAGGGCTGCTAACGCGATCAATACCCACGACCGCCGGGCGGCCATTAATATATTTCATCGTAATCTCGATAAAACGATGACCCGCCCCTTCCTCATAGACGCGGTAGTCATGGATGTAACCGCCTTCCTTCAGAATCAAGCAAACGCCCTCCTTGAGCTTTGAAAAGCGCGTTAGAGCCACGCCCTTCCGTGCCGAACTTGCATTCCGGATAACCGTCAAAAAATCACCTACTGAATCGTGCGAAGCCATAAAAATTTGTCATGCAGCTCTGTGAGCTGGAGTTACAATAATGCAGAAAAAAGCAAATGATTACCAGCTAGATTTAGTCACGCCCGGAATCTCGCCATTGAGCGCCTTCTCGCGGAAGGTAATCCGAGAAAGCCCAAAGCGACGGATAAACGCTCTCGGTCGACCGGTGATGCTACAGCGATTTTTGATGCGGTTGGGCGCAGAGTTCCGCGGCAAAAGTGCCAATGAACGCTGGGCCGCGAAGAATTGCTCATCAGAACTGGCGGGCGAGTCAATGATCGACCGCAATTCCTTGCGTTTGGCAGCAAACTTTTTAACAAGCTCGATGCGCTTGAGGTTACGCGCAATTGATGATTTTTTGGCCATAAAAGTGGTTATGCTGCTTGGTTGAGTTCATCTTCCTCTTGCTTAGTCCGGCGGAAGGGAAGTCCCAACCTCTTCAGAAGATCCAGGCCAATCGCATCCGTTTCAGCAGTCGTCACAAACGAAATGTCCATCCCGATCGCCTCACGTCCGGAAGTGTCGGAAGAGATTTCAGGGAAAATTGTGTGGTCGGCAATGCCCAAAGTATAATTTCCCTTACCATCGAAGCGCCGGTTGATCCCTCGAAAGTCTCGGATGTTCGGGAGGGCAACCGCAGTGAGGCGCAAGAGAAACTCATACATCCGAGGGCCGCGCAAGGTTACTCGGACACCAATTGGCATCCCTTCGCGCAACTTGAAGTTCGACACACTCTTGGTGGCTCGGGTCAAAACAGCTTTCTGGCCCGCAATGGAAGTCATATCTTTACGAACCTCCTCGAACCAGTTTTTCTCCTTGGAGGCCTTGATTCCAGAGTTGAGCACAATCTTTTCCAGCCGGGGAACCTGATGGGGGTTCGTCCAGTTATGCGCGGCCATCATTTCAGGACGCACCTTCTCGAGGTAAACAGTTTTAAGAAAGGGTGTATTCATGAGGCGAGCGATTAGGCAGACAACTTTGAGGCGCGACGGGCGTCATAACGGGTAGCCAACATCAAATTAGAATAATGGACGGTGCCCTCTTCCACGATGATTCCACCCTCGTCTTGTTGGCTCTTAGCTTTGCGGTGGAAGGTGCGCATCGCCACGCCCTGAACCTTGGCGCGAAGTGTTTTGGCATTAATACTTAGGACCTCGCCCCGGCGCCCTTTATCGGCACCGCTGATAACGACCACTTGGTCTCCGCGCTTGATTTCGAAGCTCATAAACAGGTAATAAAAGGGTTAAAGCACTTCGGGGGCAAGAGAAATAATGCGCATAAAGCGCTTTTGGCGAAGCTCACGCGCAATGGGGCCAAAAATCCGAGTCCCGCGCGGATTGCCATCATTAGAGATGATCACACAAGCATTGGTATCAAAACGCAACATCGAACCGTCCGTCCGCTTGATCGGGTATTTCGTGCGAACAATAACCGCACGAACCACTGAGCCCTTTTTGATGGCCGACTCAGGAGTGCTATCCTTCACCGAACAAACAATCACGTCACCAACGTCAGCAGTGCGCTTTGCCTGACCGAGCCGACGAATCATCATCACCTGCTTGGCACCGGTATTGTCGGCGACATCTAATCTGGTTTCTTGCTGGATCATGGCTACAGTGACTAAGATTTGAATCAACTCGCAATCAAACTATTCCCCAATCGGGGCTTTCTCTAAAACCGTGACCACTCGCCAGCATTTCAACTTCGACAATGGGCGAGTCTCCATAATCTCTACTTTGTCACCGATTTGGCACTCATTTTTTTCATCGTGGGCGTGAACTACGGTTTTCCGCTTGATCTCTTTATCGTAGAGAGGGTGAGGAATCTTGTAAGAAATAGTGACCTTGATCGACTTATCTCCTGAACGGCTCGAAACGAACCCGACAAGTTCCTTGCGGTGCTGGCGGACGCTGGGAGACGACGCTGAAGTTGAAAGGGAGCCTAGGGACATAATACGAAAGAAACAGTGGTCAATTTAAGTGGGCAATCGCAGTGATTAAGCGTTTACCGTGGTCCGCACATCAGATTGATTGATCAAGGTAAGAATCCGGGCAGCCTGCCGACGCAACAAAGTCAGTTGAGCAGTGTTTTCCACTTGGCCAAGACGCTTACGTAGTCGAAGACCGACCAACTCCGACCGGGTGTCACGAAGCTCTTTGTTGAGTTCCTCACGAGACAATTCGCGGAGTTCTGAAACTTTTTTCATGGGTAAAATTCGTTGGAAGATAGGATAGTTAATTGGACTAGTAGGCTTCCAGTTCCTCGCGAGCGATAAAGCGGCAACGGAAGGGCATTTTCCCGTCAGCGAGACGCATTGCTTCGCGCGCAGCGCTGATCGGCACGCCGCCTACCTCGAACAAAATGGAACCGGGCTTCACAACCGCGACCCAGTATTCAACTGGCCCCTTACCCTTACCCTGGCGGGTCTCAGCAGGCTTTTTTGTGACGGGCATGTGGGGGAAAACGCGAATCCATAGCTTGCCACGGCGTTTCAAGAAGCGATTGATGGCGACCCGGCCAGCCTCAATCTGGTTCGAGGTGAGACGACCGCGTTCAAGGCACTGAATCGCGAAGTCACCAAAATTCAACGTGTCATTGCCCTTAGCGTTTCCGTAAACACGTCCGCGATGCCACTTACGATACTTGGTGCGTGATGGGAGGGTTTTGGCCATGACTCAGTGGAGTTTGGAAAAATAGGAAACTTTGAAAAAATGGTCGAAAAGGCGAATCTGATGACAATCGAATTAGTTGAGACCTTCTTCGGACTCTTGTTTACAAATCCAGCACTTAACACCAATCACTCCGTAAACTGTGGATGCTTCAGCAAAGCCGTAGTCAATTTTTTCGCGGAGGGTGTGCAGAGGCACGCGGCCCTCGCGGGCTTGCTCCGTTCGAGCGATTTCAGCTCCGCCGAGGCGGCCCGAGATCTGAAGGCGGATTCCCTCGGCACCCGCGGCCATGGTTGCCTGAATCGTCTTTTTCATGGCACGGCGGAAAGAAATGCGCCGCTCCATCTGCAGAGCAACATTTTCGGCGACACATTGAGCGACGACATCGGGGCGCTTGACTTCTTGAATATCGAGCAAAATCTCTCTACCGACATGCTTGGTCAGTTCAGACTTGAGCTTTTCCAATTCTGAACCCTTGCGACCGATCACCACACCGGGGCGAGCCGTGAAAACTTTCACCCGCACGCGACCACCAGCTCGCTCAATAAAAATTTTTGGCACCGAAGCCATCCGGAGCTTTTTCCGAAGGAATGCTCGAATGTGGTGATCCTGCTTGATGTATTCGGGAAATTGCTCGCGTGAGGCGAACCAACGGGAATCCCAGTTGCGCCGAACGCTTAGGCGAAAGCCGTAGGGGTTGATTTTTTGACCCATGGTGCAGGAAGGTTAGATTGAAAAATCGAGAAAGAAAAACGCTATCGGGATGCAGCGGCGGCTGAATCAGTGAGCACCACGCGAATGTGGCAGGTGCGCTTCAAATAGGGATGTGCTGAGCCCTTGGAGGCCGGGCGAAACCGCTTGAACGACGTGCCCATTTCGGCCACGGCTTTGCTTACGATGAGGCTGCTGGCGTCTAGGTTGAAGTTGTGCTCTGCGTTCGCAACAGCGCTTTTGATAACCTCGAGAATCAGGGCTGCGGACTTTCGCGGGATAAACTTAAGGAGCTTGATTGCTTCCAGGGCAGGTAAGCCTTGGACGGCGCGGGTCACCTCCATCACCTTTTTGGGTGACATGCGGGCATTTCGATGAATAGCGGTGACGTTCATGGTGAAGTTCTAAAGAGAGCTGGAGTCTGCGCTGAGTTTGGCAATATCGCCGGGGCTGATCGTTCTGAGGGCGACAAGTTGGTTGATCAGTGCGATGGAAGAGTGATTTCGGGAGTCGATGACGGTCAGGAATGCAATAACTTGGTTTTGAGCCACGACCTCTATCTTTGAACCGATGCGGATCCCCCGGTCGAGTCCACCGTTAAGAATAACGAGGTCGTGGTTTTTAACGGTAACAGTTCCAAAGATCGTGGTTTGTCCGGAGGGCGCAAGGGGTTGAAAGGAGAAGCTCGGAGTTCCACTGCCAACGGCTGGAGATAGTGCTATTAACAGAGAAGCGAGGAAGTAAACGAGACAAAAGGAGAGACTTTTCGCAGGACGGAACACGAGACGATGGTTCTTAAGAGCTTACTTCTTTCCGGCAGGTTGGTGTCCTTTGAAGGTGCGGGTTGGGGCGAATTCACCAAGCTTGTGCCCAACCATGTTCTCGGTGACGTTAACGGGGAGAAAAGCCTTGCCGTTGTGCACACTAAAATTGAGGCCGATGAAGTCGGGAGTGATGGTTGAGCGCCGAGACCAAGTCTGAATGGGCTTACGGTTGGCCGAGGCTTGAGCCTTTTCCACTTTGTCCATCAACTTGGGATCGACGAAGTAGCCTTTTTTGATGGAACGCGCCATAATGAAGATTTTATCGGTTAACGACAGTGGGTGAGCAGGGTTACTTGCGGCGAACTTTGCGTCCGTTGCGGCGAACGATAATCATCGAGTTGCTCGGCTTGCTGCGCTTGCGCGTCGGGAAGCCTTTGGAGAGCTGACCCCATGGGGACACAGGGTGGCCTCCGCCGGAAGTGCGGCCTTCACCACCGCCCATCGGGTGGTCCACAGGGTTCATGGCCACACCACGGACGCGCGGGCGCTTACCCAGCCAGCGGTTGCGCCCTGCCTTGCCTAGCTTGATGTCGCCGTGCTCAACGTTGCCGACGCGACCGATGGTTGCCCGGCAGTTGGCGTTAACCAGGCGGATTTCGCCGGAGGGCATCTTGAGGGTGGCGTTTTTGCCTTCCACGTTGACGAGCTGCGCCTGCTGTCCGGCGGAACGGGCGATCTGGGCGCCGCGACCGGGGCGCAACTCGACGCAATGGATAAAGGTCGCCGGTGGGATGAGGTGGAGCGGCAAGTTCATGCCGACCGGAAAGGTTTCTTGGGGCTGGTTGGTCGAGATGATCGTGTCACCGATTTCTAGGCCCAAGGGAGCTGGGATATAGGTCAATTCCCCGTCAGGATACTTAATGAGAGCGATGTGAGATGAGCGGTTAGGATCATACTCCAGACGCTCGATAGTTCCGACCATTTCCAGCTTGTTGCGCTTGAAGTCAATCTGGCGGTAGAGCCGCTTATGGCCACCGCCGCGACGGCGCACAGTGATACGGCCATAATTATTCCGGCCGCCGTTCTTCTTTAGGCGACTGGTCAGCGAGCGCACCGGGCGTTCCTTCGACAACTCTACTTTGTTGACGATCTGGAACCGCTGACCGGGGGTCAAGGGGCGTTTGGCGACGAGAGGCATGGAACGGTTGGGTGGAAAGGAAAACTAGCCGCAGTGGTGAGTGCGAGTGGGTGTGAAAAGGGTCAAGGGGGCGGGATTAGGCGAGGTCGAGCGTTTCGCCGGCGGCGAGGGTGACGATGGCGCGTTTCTCGGCACGCTTACGCCCGACAACGCCGCGCTGGGTGCGGGAACGTTTAACCTTTCCGCGTTGGCGGAGGATGTTGACTTGAGAGACGCGCACCTTGAACAGCTCCTGGACAGCTTCGAGAACTTCGGTGCGGGTCGCATCGGGATACACCTCGAAAGTGTACTTATTCTGGTTGGCTTGGAGGGCGTTGGACTTTTCAGTCACGCGGAGCTCCTTGAGGATGCGGTCTGGGTGGCGTTCCATGGGACAGAAAGATCGAAATTGGCGGGAAGGGGGGTGCTGAGGCGACCGCTACTAGCCGCGCGAAGCGAGGGGTTGAGCCCGCTGGACGAGAACGTCGAAGGCGGCTTCGGTGACGAGGATTTTTTCGTAGCGGACGAGATCCCAGGCGTTGAGGTCGGAGGCCAACTGAAGGCTGACGCGGTCGAGATTGCGGGCGGAAAGTGCCGCCGGTGCCGACCATTGTTGGTCGGAAATCAGGAGGGTCTTGGCGTCAGCATCGACGCGGTCGAGCAACTCCTTGGCGAGCTTGGTCTTGGTTTCGGGAAGTTCAAAGCGCTCAATGAGGGCGATCTGGCCCTCGGAGGCTTTGTCGAAGAGGGCGCGAGCAAAAGCGAGGCGCTTTTCTTTGCGGTTGAAGGGCTTTGACCAGTCTTGAGGCTTGGCGCCGTGGGCAGTGCCGCCCCCCTTGAAGATGGGGGCACCTTTATCGCCGTGGCGAGAGCCGCCGGAGCCCTTTTGCTTGAGATACTTTTTCCCGGTGCGGTTGACGTCGGCGCGGGTCTTGGTCTTGCGGGTGCCCTGGCGCTTGTTGGCCTGGTAGGTTACCAATAGGTCCTTCAGCGTCTGCACCCCTCGAATGCCCTCAAAGGTGGGGATTTCAATCTCCTTTTCGGTAAAGGAGACACCATCAGCGGCGTAAACACGGAATTTCATGGCGGGCGGCGGCGAAAAAGGAGAGGTTCTTAGAGGGTGCGGCTGGGTGGAGAAGGCTACTTGGCCTTCTTTTGCTTGATCGCCTGGCGGATATAAACAATGCCGTTAATGGAGCCGTGGACACTGCCGCGGACGAGAATGATATTCTTCTCGGGGATGATCTTCACGATCTCCATGTTCTGGGTCGTGCGCTGCCGGTTGCCCATGTGACCGGGCATTTCCTTGCCCTTGTAAACCTCACCGGGCGTCTGGCGACAGCCGTAAGAACCGCCGCGACGGTGAAACATCGAGCCGTGGGCGTCGGGGCCGCCTCCGAAGTCGAAGCGCTTCATTACGCCTTGAAAACCACGGCCCTTCGTGGTGCCGATGATGTCCACTTTCTGGCCTTCCGAAAAGACTTCGCAGGTCAGGGTCTCTCCTGGAGTAAAGGTGCGGTTGAGCTTTTCTGTGCGAAACTCCTTGAGTTCCTTCACTGGCCCGACGCCTGCCTTGGCAAAGTGACCCTTCATCTGATGGGTGACCCGGTGCTCCTTTTGCGGAAGGAAACCAATCTGAACGCTGGCATGACCGTCCACCGCAGTCGTCTTGACTTGGACGACCGGGCAGGGACCAGCTTCGAGGGCGGTGACCGGGATGATGCGGTTCTCGTTGTCGAAAACTTGCGTCATCCCGATTTTTTTGGCAATCAGGGTGAGACTCATAGCTAAGCGGCAGGTGAGCCAGCGGTGAGGCTGGTTCGTTGGAAGGAGACCTGCTTTAGACGGTAAACGATTAACCTCGGCGACGCGGACGCCTCCGAGAAAGCGAGGAGACAAAGCGATTCTGAAGGTGCGGTCAAGGGCTTTTTTTGCAGGGACGTCATTTTTTTGAAAAATGGCTGAGTTTTGGCACCCGAGGGCCGATTTCCCGGCTGGCATCGCGGGTCAGACCCGGCGTTTTTGAGGTGGAGGTAGCCCGACGGCGGCGCAAAGCGGGTTTTCTGGGGAAACGTGTTGGGTGCTGTCTCTGAGGATTGGAGTTGGGGGCTGGTCGCGTTGGCAGAGAGAACTGCGCCCGGTTCCGCAAGTCGGAGGGGTGGTTTTTCCGGAAGGCGGCGGCGGTTATTTTCGGCGTCCGTGGCGGAGGATGTCGATGGCGGTGAGGATGCCGAGGATGGCGCTGAGGAGGTAGCCGACGGTGCCGAGGACGGCGGGCAGTTGCAGGAGCTGGACGGCGGTGGCGTCGCGGCTGACGGTGGTGGCCATGATGATCGACGAGCCGACGACCAGGGCACCGGTAAGCAGGGACAGGGCGAGGCGGTTGACGCCGGAGGAGAACTCATCACTGGCTTTTTCGAGGCCCTCATGGCGCATGTGAACCTGGATTTCCCCGTCTTCGAGCTGGCGCAGAAAGCGCTGGAAGTCCTGGGGGAGGTCGCGGACGCGGTGGAAGTTCTGGACGAGACCCCACCAGGATTGCTCCAGCACATTTTGGGGGCTGTAGCGCTCTCGGTTGAGGCGTTTAAGGGAGGGTTCGGCGACGGTGCGGATGTCGAAAGCGGGGTCGAGGAGATGGCTGACCTCCTCGATGCAGACGATGGCTTTGGCGAGGAGGCCGTAATCGCGGGCCAGCTTGATGCCGTTGTTGCCGAAGACATAGAGCAGGTCGATGGTGACCTTCCCGAGGGCCTGGCCGGCCTCAAAGCGCGAGCGGTAGCGGCGCAGCACGAAGGAGACCTCTTTTTCCAGGCGGGTGCGGTCGATGCGGGCCTTACTCTCGGCCATCATGGTGGCGGTGCGGCAGACGCTCTCGGCATCGCCCTGCACGATTCCGGCGAAGAGGTCGGCCAGAGAGTAGCGCATTTCGCGGGTGAGCTGCCCGGCCAGGCCCCAGTCGAGCAGGCAGCCCCGCCCGTCACCCGTGACGAGCAGATTGCCAGAGTGGGGGTCGCCGTGGAAGAAGCCCGCCAGGACGATCTGGTGAAAGAGGGATTCTCCCCCGACGCGGGCCAGCTTACGCCCGAGTTCGGCGTCGATGGTGGGGTCGCCCGGTGAGCGCCCCGTGACCCACTCTGTGACGGTGAGGCGGGGCGTGGTAAACTCGGCGTAAACCTTGGGCGCGAAGAGGGTGTCGCCGTAGGGGTTGAGGTGGTTGAAGAGCTGCGCGTTTTGGGCCTCGATGGTAAAGTCTAGCTCCTGGAACATCCCCTCAGCGGTCACTTTAACGATCTCGGGAAGGTCGTAGGCTCGCAGTTCTTCCACGTTTTCCTGCACCTTCTTGGCCAGCCAGCCGATGATCTCAATGTCGGCGCGGATGGCGGCGCGGATACCGGGCCGCTGGATCTTGACCGCGACCTCCTCCCCCGTGGCGGCCAGGCGCGCCCGGTGAACCTGGGCCATAGAGCCGCTGGCGGCGGGCACACTCTCAAAATGGCTGAAAATCTCTTCGAGCGGGCCAGGCAGCTCCGCCAGGAGGACGGGCGCAATCTCCGTGAATGGCACGGGGCGGACGCTGCTCCGGAGCTTCTTGAGTTCCATCACGGCTGCCTCGGGCAGCAGGTCCGGGCGCGAGCACAGCACCTGTCCGAACTTCACGAAAGTCGGCCCGAGATCCTCCAGCGTCTGCCGCAACCGCGCCCAGACGCCCTGGCTGACCGTTTCGCGATCGACCATGGCCGAAACCCAGGTCTTGGGCAGCCCCAACGAGCGCACCATCTCGCCAAAGCCGCGCTGCGCCAGCACCACGATGATTTCTTTGGCGCGGACGGTGTTGGAGAAAAACTCCAGCGGCTTAAGGCGAGGGGTGTTCATGGGCAGATCAGTGGCAGGGGCTCAGCAGGGCAGTTGGGGGTGCAGGCCGGTAGGCAGTCGGTCGGTCAGGCAGTCGGTCGGGCGATCGTCGAGTCGTGGAAAGTGCGGGTGGTGCTGCGGGGCAGGCAGGAAAGCGGCTTTGGTAATTGGGTTCTCGGAGGCGGGGAAAAGTTCGGAAAAAAGGGCACTCCTTCAACTCATCTCCGATGCTACCAGATTCTGCCGCCCAAAGCCAGACCTCGTATCACTCCAGGGGCTCCAGAGCAAAACTTTTTACTAACCACTGACCC
>DAIQNO010000010.1:0-17032 GCA_036788355.1 Opitutales bacterium
GCGGCGACGCGGATTGAGCAGTTGGCGGGTTTTGGGGAGTCCTGGCGGTTGGTGCGGGAGGAGTTTGGGGAGAGCTGGGTGCGTTTGAGCGAGGATCTGGCCCAGGGGCTGAGGGGGGAAGAGCGAGCCCGGCAGCTTGCCGCTTTGATCGAGGAGTTGGCCTACCGGGCTCTCTGGGCGGTTCGGGTCTGTAGTGGCGCGGGGGCGGCGCGGCAGTGGTTCGTGGACAGCCTGACGGCTCAGCTCGGGCTGGACCCGAGCGTGGATGTGTGGCGAAAGGCACCGCAGATTGCGGCGGCTTTGGCGAAGCAGTTAGGGGGTGCTGGCGAGAAGGTTTTACAGCCGGGTTGGATGGCCGGGCTCTTCGGAGCGGTGACCGAGCGGCTAAAGTTGGCGCGGGAGACCCCGGTGCGGTGGGCAGTGGATCTGCAGCCGTCTCTGGAGTTGGTCGGTGCTGAGGGTTTGGGCAGAGCCACAGAGCTGGGCTTGGTGAGGGCATTCCGGCAGATGGCGGTGTCTCTCTGGTGGGCGGGTGAGGAGGGTGCCGCGGCGAGCTGGAGGGGCTGGTTTGCTCAGGCGTTGCTACCGGGAAGTGGGGAGTTGGCTTCGGAGTCGTTGGCGGTTCACTGGGAGTCCTTGTGGGAGGAGGCCGTGGCAGCGGCGGAGGGTGCCCAGTCTGCGGCCTTGGGCGGGCTGTGTCGGGAACTGCGGGAGGGGCAGGCGGCGTTTTTTGCGGTGGCGAGTTTGCGCCAGGAGGTCGCGGGGATTGCCGAGGCGGTAGCGGATCATGTTTTCCGGGTTTTGCCGGAGTATGCGGAGCGGGTCGGAGAGGCGGGTTTGGTGTCTTGTCGGCGCGATAACACCCTTACGCTGTTGGAGTTATGCTCCATTTTGGAGAGCGACGCGGAGGACCCGGTTTTGGCGTTGACGGAGTGGTGGAGCGTGGTCGTGGGGTCATACTTGGCAACGCGTCCGCCCCACCTGTTCGAGGCCAATCTGGATGGGCTTTTCGAGGCGCTGACGGGTCGCTTGGGGGAGGGTGCGGGCCGGTATCTATTCCAGTTTGTCGAGGGTGCTTATCGGGAGAATCTGGGGGTGTCGTGCCGGGCGGCGCGGCGCCCGGTGGTGCGGGCGGGGGCGGGGCGTTGGTGGCGATCGGCAGCACGGCGGTGTTCGGCGGACTTGGGTCGAGAATTGGGTCTTTCGGCAGAGTTGCTGCGGCTGGCTGTTTTAGAGAGTTTAGAGGATTCGGAGGTGATGGAGCTGACCGGGGCGGCGATTCCGCTGCTGCCGAAGTTTCAAGCGGCGCTGTGGCAGCTCG
Organism: Opitutales bacterium; assembly: GCA_036788355.1. Classification (GTDB taxonomy): domain Bacteria; phylum Verrucomicrobiota; class Verrucomicrobiia; order Opitutales; family Cerasicoccaceae; genus DAIQNO01. The sequence continues at coordinate 1,322 of DAIQNO010000010.1, forward strand.
GCGATGGTTGGTTGGCGGCGGCGGCGTGTCGGGAGGAGCTTTCCGCGCTGCGGCGGGTCGCGGGCACGGGAGCGGCGGTTTTTGCGCTGCGGCGGATTGAGTCTCACCTGCTGCGGCGTTATTTTGACTCTGGGGTGATGTTTTTGGCGACGCACCTGCCTGCATTGGCGTCGGTGGTGACGCAGCAGGGTTTAGGGGAGCGTTGGGTGGCGTCAGTTGACGGAGTGGCGAAGCGTCTCGGGGAGCTGCTGCCCGCGCATTTTCCGGAGTTGTTTGCAGGCTTGGCCCCTGGTGAGGTGGGTTCAAAGTGTGAGCGGGATCAGCGGTTGGTCTTGGAGCATTGGGGCCGGTGTTTTTCAGAGGGGTCGGGGCCGCTACTGTGGGTGAATGGGTTGCGGTATACTTTTGAGTTGCTGCTGCCGTTCGTCCAATACCCCGAGGCCGTTTGGGCGTTTTTGGCGCAGATGACAGAGCGTCTGATGGCTCCGACTTGTGATGCGGTTGAGCATCTGGAATTGGTGGCGTGGGCTTCGACGATGGAGCGGGCGGCTGGCGGGCTGGCCGTCAAGTCCCGTCTCTGTCGCGAGTTGTTTGCGGAGGGTAGCTACGTTTTCGTCCCGCGACCGCAGGAGGAGGGTGAATTGCGAGCCGGGGCGGGCTTGTTGATGGCGGCGGAGGTGCTGGAGTTGGAGGACGAGGCTCTGGCGGCGTTGGCGGAGCGGGTGGCGTTGACGGCGGACGCGCAGGAGTGGCTCGGGGAGGAGTTTCTTTCGACGGCGGTGCCGCTGTGGGAGCGTCGGCTTGGGGGTCAGCGGGGGGCGCTAGTCGCCGAGGTTTGGCGGTCGATACGTCGTCGGGTGGAGCAGTTGACGGAGGCCACCGGGGGCGGCGCTGCGCCGAGCGTGGCGACGTTGGCGCTGTCCGTCCTGCGGCGGGATAGGGTGCAGGTGGCGGCAACCAACGGTCTAAGCATGGAGCTGTCCGCTAACGAGCGGCCAGCGGTGGCAGTGTGGCGGACTTACGCTGAGCAGTTAGGGCGGGAAAACGAGGCGTTGTTTTCCGCAGCGGAGCGCGACCGGCGTCGGCTGGTGTTGCAGTCGCAGGGGCCGTTGCTGAGCGATGACGCGGGCCGTGAGCCTTGGTTCTGGCCGAGCCTGGTTTCCCAGTATGCCCTGGCTCCACAGCGGTCGAGGGGGCCGGATATGCGGTTTGATGCGGACTTGGCCGAGTCGTTCTTCCGCTGGTTGGGGCCGGTGATGGGTTTTCTGAAGTCGGTGGAATGGACCTTTTTGGAGGTGGGCTTGACGGATTTGGCCCTCGGGCTGCCGCCGGAATTGCCGGAGGCCGAGGTGCAGCGGGCGAGGTTTTACCGGATGCGGGTTTTGGCGCATCGCTGGTTGGCGGTGCGGGCCTGTTGGGCGGCGGAAACGGCCCTGGCAGAATCAGCGGCGGCCAGCCTGGGGGGGGCCTCGGCGGCGGTGTTGCGGTGCCTGGTCGGACGTTCTGCCGACCACAAGGCCCAGGGAATTGGCGCCGTGGCGGGAGAGGACTTGCTGGTTTTGAGAGCGGTCGGTCGGCGGCTGGCTTGGTCGGCATTATGGGACGACATGGAGCCGCCGAGGGCGGTCATTGGGGACCGGTCGCCCCAGTCGTCAGAGGCCGGAGAGATCGGGGCCGAGGATGGGTTGGTGGCGGTCTTGGCAGCAGCTTTGCACCGGGTGCTACCCGTCGGGCAGGGTTCATTTTTGGGGCTGGCTCTCGATCGGAGCCGTTCGGGAAAGTTGTTGCGGGTCGATCGGCACGCGGGTTCGATGGCTTTGACCGCTCCGTTGGGTCTGCTGAGTTCCCTGGAGCGGCGCGTCGAGGCCTTGGCGGTGGAAGGTGCCCAGGTTGCCCAAAGCATCAACGGTGCCCCGGAAGCGGTGCATTTGATGCCGCTTTTGCGCGAGCAACTTTCAGGAGCTTTGCAGGGGCTTCGAGGGTCGGGGGATCCCGTTGGCATTTTAGTTGGATTTAAGGAGGGCGTCTCGGTCGATCTGGAATCAGCCGCTGGTGGCGGCTTGGCTGGGGTCTTGTTGGCGGCCTACGCCGCGATGCGGCGGGCGCTGGTGGGGCTACTCCGGTTGGGCGAGGTGGCGTTTTGGGATCGCTGGCTGGCTTCCCTGTCGGATGCCCTTGCCGAGGTGGTCTTGGGTCGCTGGATCCTCGAAAACGGTGCGGCCTTGGTCTCGGCTTGGACTGGTGCCACGGGGGTTCCCGCTAGCGTGGCGAGCCTCCGTGTGCCGTTGGCTGGCCAGGTGCTGGCGGCCTGGGGCCGGTCGCTTTGCCGGGAGCCAAGTTCGGTTGTGGCGGTCAACTTCAGCGGCGATCTCGCCCTCTTGGTCGGCAGGCTGGCGGCTGATGAGCGTTCGACGGTGGAGGCACGGGCCACCGTGTCGGGTGCCAGGGATTCCACGCTGGGAGTGGGTTGGCAGCAGGTGGAGCAGCTCGCCTTGTCTGCCGCATGGCCTGCCGAGGTGCGCCAGGTGGCGCTGCGTTGGCTCGGGCACGGATTTCTGACCATCCGGGGTGCGCTGGGCTTGGCCGGGGCCGGGGAGATCCTGAGCGGACACCGTGATACGGGCCACTTGGACAGACCTTCCGGTGGCCTGCGAGGGTTTTCGACCCGCGAGCAGCGGCTGTTTTTCAGGGGGCTGCTAGCCGCAGCCAGTGCCCCAAGGCGTGGGCGGTGGAATGGCCAGGTGCTGTTGGAACAACTGGCCTTGCGGTCGCCAGTGGCCGTGGCCGCGACGCCTGGGTCGCTGCTCGACTGGCTTAATCGGCGGTTCGGGCTGGTGCCTGGGGCTCCGGGTGGCGATGCCAGCGGGGTGAAGACTCCCGCCGTGGCCGGAGCTTTGGCTACCGTAAGCGCGGTGCCACCAGCCATCCAACAGGCTCTTTTTGGATACCGGGAATGGGCCGATCGTTTAGCCCAAATCGAGACTGCCCGGTTGTCGCAATTCGGTTGGCATTGCCTGGTTCAACCGAGCTGGGGCCTTACGCGGGAGCTGGCCTGGGCTTCGCAACTGGCCCGCCTGGATCCCCAGTTTGGGCTGACGGAGGCCGACGGGGCGGACACGCTCGCCGGGCGCCTCCTGGGGTGGCCGATGGCAGAGGAGCGCTTTGTCGAGCTGGGGCAGTTGGCCGCTCGCACCTTGCAGGGTCTGCCGACGGAGGTTGCCCGTCTAGCGCAGTTGAAACCGAAAAATGCGGGATTTTTCAAGAAGGACCCGGCGGATTATCGGACTCTGGCAACGGAGCAGACGACGCTCGCCACATTATCGGCCTGGTGTGGCGATACCTTGCTTGCGGCGATGCTGGCTGGGCCGAAAGGGGCCGCTGGAATGGAGAATGCCGAGGGTGAGGGTGCCGGCGCGATCGAGGCCATTTCGCTGGGTTGGGCGGCAATGGCGACAAAGGGGGCCGCAGTCTCCTCGACTTTAGATTTAGCCTGGGTGGCCCTGACCAAGGACATTGCGGACTGGCTGCGCGGCCAGCTAGGCCCGGAACACCCATTCTTGCAGCGTTTGGTCGCGAGCCTCAGGGACTTTCCAACCACGTTGGTCGGGGCGAAGTTGCTGTCTTCGACACAGACTGATCCTAGTGCCACCAAAAGTGGAGACGCTTTCCAGCGGTGGGCGGCTTTAGCGTGTCTAAACTACCGCGGATCCCGCGAAGTGACTTGGTATCTCCCAGGGGAGGATCCCTCTGGCGATCGCGGGTTCCCAGCGGCAGAGCGATCTTTAGTTGAACGGCTCTCCAGCGTGCTGCGGGCCGATGAATTGACGGTGCTGAAGGCTCGGCTGGCCACCATCAGTCGCCAGTTAAACTAAGCAACACGATCCGTTAAAATTGCCATTAAAGTGTATCGACCATGACGCTCTCATGAACACCCGCTGCCTAATACTTCAGACATTTTTGCTAACGGCTAACTTGCTATGAAATCAGTCACACTCCAGCCGATCAATCGAAAGCTCGCTGTCCAGACCGAGACCCGCATCTTGGATACGCTGCTGGCGGAGCAGTGCCCGGTGATGATGGCCTGCGGTGGCCAGGGAATCTGCGCCACTTGCCATGTTTATATCCGTTCCGGCATGGATTCTGTCTCCCCAATGACCGATCGGGAGCGTCGGACCTTGGCCCTCATCACGGGGGCGCAAGCACAGAGCCGCTTGAGTTGCCAGTGCCGGGTGATCGGAGAGGGGGTCGAAGTGGTGTTGCCGGAGGGCATGTATGTCGAAAGTTTTGACGACATTCTATCCCTGATCGGAAAGCGGACGCGTCAACCGATCCTTCACCCCAAAGACGGTCGTATTTTGATCCAAAAAGATAAAATAATCACCCGCTCTGCGATTGCCCAACTCGAGGGAATGGATTTTAATGTTTCTAAGGTTGATCTGGGATAGCGCGGGGCAAGTCTGGTTGTGCCGATGAGAATTTCGCTCTAGTTGGGTTGCTGTAAATCAGAAGGTAGAAACTAAGCAGACGCAGGTCGAAGGTGCTTTCCAGTGAAACTTGAAAAATAAATCGAACGGCTGAGGTTGCTGGAAAGTAATCGGTCATTATCCTTCAAATTTGAGGAGACAATTTTTATGACGCAAACTGCAATCAATCCAAGCGATGGTGGCTTCAAGGGCTATCATAATTACTATGTTGCGGACGAGTTTTTCCGCCCTGAGGAAGAGGAAGGTGCCATCTATTTACGAGATGGGCAACGGGCGGCTCGGGTGACAGAAGATTTCGTGGCCGGACTTCATTCTGGGTTGGAGGAGGATGTCGGGGATGCTTCCAATCTCATTATGTATAAATGTGGGATTGAGTGGGGCCTGCAAGACATGAAGCGATTTAATAACCGGATGCGACACGAGTTTGGCGGCGGCAAATTGGACATTTGGCAGATGAATCGCCGTTTTATCTTCGAAACTTGGTGGTGGCCGCTGACCGTCCAGGGTTGGGGTGCCTGGACTTTAGACCTGAGTTTCGAGAAACGTGGTATTACGTTTGTCGAGATCCGCAATTCGGCGGTGGCACAGTCGATGCAACAGGTCGGGAAGCCAGTCTGTCACCTCTATGCCGGGATGTTTGCGGGGGTGATGAGCTATTTCGATCGGACGGATCGGCAAAGTATCGAAGTGCAGTGCTACTCTATGGGTAATGATTGCTGTAAGTTCATGGTGGGGCCGGAAAAACAGGTCAACGCTGCGGAGTTTTGGCGTCAGGAGGGTGCCTCGGCAGAGGACGTTCGGAGCCGCCTGGCGTAATCCCTAGTATAGATTCTTTTCGACTCTCTCTCCGATCCAATTTTTTTTATTTCGCAATGAGGACATGGTCTGCCAGCCATTGGGAGCGATTCGAGCGCTTACTATCGGTTTTCGAGCTTCCTGAAAAGTTGCTTTCGGTCGAAGCTGGCAGCTTAATATCGAAGCTGCCCGACCATGCAGACGTGCTCGCTGTAGAACAGGGCCAAGGTGGTGTATTCAACGTTTTGCCCGTGCCAGAGGCTGCCTTTGCAGTGAGCGCGGAGTTTGGTGGTGATTTTGAGAATTCGGACGAGCTGCTTACGAGGCCGGGCTTGGAACTAGCGGAAGGGGTAGCGGGCGAGGATACAGCCCCGACCGTTCTGGAAAATGTTGAACCGGCTGTTGGAGGGGCAGAGGTTTCTCTAGGCGTTCCGGTGGTGGATTCCGAGGTGTTAGACCCGCTAGTTTCGCCCACTGTGCAGAAAGCGCACGCTGTGGAGGTAGCGACTGTCGAGGAGGTTGTAGCGATTGACATTTCCGCTCCCGTGCGGTCTGCATTTTCAGTTATTCCTTGGGACGGCCTGCCGGTAGGTCGGGGCGAGATTTCCGGCGATTTGGCGGTTCAACCGTTGTTTATTGCGGAGCCCACTTTCGGTGCCGTGGTGGCGATGGATTCCTTAAATCACGCGGCCATTCCACAAAGTAGCTTAGTTTCTGAAAAGGACGGTTTGGTTTCTGTTTCCGAGGATTCCCCACATAATTTGGCCATTTCCTACCCAGAGGGTGTTGATTATTCAGCACCCACCGGGTTGTATTTTGGCTCACTCTCCTGGGACGGTGTTAAGCGTAGTGGGGTTCCCTCTTCTCTTGACCTGCAAAGGTCCATACCGGTTGCGGAGGTCAGGCGTGACGCAGTAGCTTCGGAGGTCGCTGCGGCTAGTCATTATTCTGGTGGCTTAGGTCTGATGATGGCGGCGGGATTACATAGCGCGATTCAGACCTCAGAAAAAGTCGGAAGCCGAGCGGTTAAGGACGTTGAGAACCCATTGGTGAAGCCACTGATCTCACTTTCGAGTGACCTCGGGAGGGTTGCTCGCGAGGAATCCCCTCGTGAGTTGAAGAGGGCTGCGAAGGGGACTTCCCAGTCCGATCGTGCTATGGAGTTTTTTCAGTCCCTCCCTTGGTCAACTGCGGAAGCGGCTTAACTTGGGGGACTTTTTTAACGATCCGGCACCTTTTCGATTTTAATTTATTCAACTTTTTCTTGCTATGTTACTTGCTGACACGCTTCGCCAACATCCGGAGTTGAAGGACCTTTTCAAGGCGGCTGAAAGCCGTCATTTCAAGGATGATGAGTTGGGACATTACCGTCGCACGGTTCCGGAGTTTTCTTTAAGGGCTGACGCTGCTTCGGCGATGCGTGAGGTGGATGGCGCGGTGGTGAAGAAGGTGATTCGCGGGATTTATGATCGTTATCCGTATGAAGAATTCCATCAGTTTGCGATGGCCAAGTGTGTGCGGGATGTGCGCTATGTGACGGCCTACGCTACTCTGGCGATGCTGATGGGTGATGCCGATTGGTTTAAGGATAAGCTGCTGTTTTGGTTAAAGACAATTTTGCAATCTTTTCGATACCCGGATCTTTCACCGGGCAAGGATCGCCTGCACGCTTCGGACCCGCACGCCATGGCGATCATCGCGAAGTTGCAGGCTCACCAGCGGTCGATTTTTGAAATCTACTATGGGGTAAAGCTTGAACTCAAGCTGGCTTTGGATCCGGCGGCCTTTGACGAAATGGAGCCTTTTTTGCAGGCGGCAGTGGAGATTCTGCCGAGCGACTGAGCTGATCGAAGGGTTCTGGCCTTATTCTGTCCATTTTAGTCAACGAGCCTGTCCTGATTTTTCCTAGTTCGCAGCGACCAAAGTTAACCTTCAACTGTCCGATAAATGACTACCGCATCTGGTTTGATTAATAGCCTGGGGTTAGAGCGTATTTTTGATGGTGGTCGTCTGCGCTATGAGTTAGCGCAAGGGACGGTTCGATCATTGACGCAGGAGCGGGTGATTTACCTTTCGACGGATGTGTTGAGCGGGGTTTACCATGCCTTGAAGCATGAGGCGGGCCCGGCGTGGACGATTATTTTGAAGAATTGTGGGCGGATTTGGGGGAGGCGTCTGATGGCTTCTTTTGACAATGAGTTGCGGGCGAGCGGCTTGCCCGCGCAGAGCGAGGCGTCGGTAGGGGAGTTTGTGAAGTTTACGGAGTCCTATTTTCCGTTGCATGGTTGGGGTAAGTTGACGCTGGATTTGACCCATGCGGCTCGGAAGGGGGTGGTTTTGGCGGAGCTAGAGCATAGTCTTTTCGTTTCCATCATCGAGGGAGAGACGGTGCCGGTGGATGCGTTAATCAGTGGCGTTTTGGCTTCGTTCTTCACTCATGTGAGTGGGCGGGATCTGGATTGCGTGGAGCTTTGTTGTGCGGCGCGTCCGGGAGTGGATCGGTGCCGTTTTGCGATTACTTCTGCGGAGCGTTTAGAGCCTCTGGAGGGGAGGATTGAGCAGCAGGAGAGTTATGAGAAGTTGTTGGCTTCGCTTTTGTCTTAGGAGTGATGAGTGTGTTGGGGGATAGTTTCTGCGGTTCGGGTGCAGGTATATTGATGCCGCCGATTGAGGTGCCCGGATACATTTTGGGGGAGTTTCTCGGGGGTGGTTCGCAGAGTGCGGTGTTTCGGGCGCGGGAGGCGGCTTCGGGGCGGGACTGTGTCGCGAAGATCATCCGTCCTTGTGATGCGGCGGGTTCGGGTGGGGTTCGGGAGGTGAATCGGGTGTTGAATCTTCGGCATCCTAACATTGTCCAATTCGAGGATTTTTTTTATCTAGAGGATGGTTGGACGGTGTTGGTTTATGAATACGTGAGCGGCGGAAGTTTGCGGGACCGTTTAGAGGTCGGCGGTTTGGGTTTGTCGTCAGTGGTGCGGTGGTTGGATGAGGTTTTGGCGGCTCTGGTTTTTTTGCATGGCCGGGGGATTATTCATTGTGATGTTAAGCCCGAGAATGTGCTGCTAGAGCCGTTCGCGGGTGGTCGGGAGGTCTGCGGCGGGGCGGTGGCGAAGTTGGGGGATTTGGGTTCGGCCCGGTGGGTGCATGGTGGGGTGGTGGCGCGGAGGGTCGAGGGGACGCCGGCGTATATGGCTCCGGAGCGTTTTGGGGGGTCTTTTGGGTTTTCGAGCGACCTTTATTCGGTGGGGGTGATGGCCTTCGAGCTGCTGACTGGGGAGCGTCCGTTTGAGGGGACGGTGCGGGAGTTGGCGCAGGCGCATGTGCGGCGGTCTTGGGATGAGACGCGGCTGGCGGGATGTCCTTTGGGTGAGTGGGTGCGTTCGTTGTTGGCGAAGGATCCGGCGGATCGCCCGTCCAGTGCGTCGGAGGCGCGGCGTTTGTTGCGCCTGGCGCCGGTTGGGGTCGAGGGGGTCGAGGGCTCAGCGGTGTTGGGCGGTTTGGGTGTCTTGGAGGGTGAGCCGCCGGTGGCAGGTGGGGGTTCGAGGGTCGGGACGGCGGCAGTGAGGGTGGTTGGTGACTGGGGAGATTTTGAGCTGGCAGCGTCGCTGCCGGTGGAGCGTGCGCCGGTGGGGGTGTGGGTGGTCGGGGGCCGGGATTGGCGGGTGGTGCTGGGTTACGACAGTCACCTGGAGGTGGTGAATCCGCTGGGTAAGGGTAGCACGGTGGCGTTTTTGGCGAGGACGGGGCCGGCGGTCGGGTTAGCGGTGACTGGGGAGGTTTACTTTGGGGGGAGTCGGCGAGTGCGGATGTGGTCAGGGGATGCGGGTGGGCCGGTTGAGCTGCCAGTGCGGTGCGAACGGGTGCTGGACTTGTGTGTGAGCTTTTGCGGGCGGTTGGTGGCGTGGACGGAGCCGGGGGCGGTGGGGTTCTGGGATGAGGAGAGGGGCCGGCTGGAGTCGTTTTCGCTGCGGCTCGGGGGGCTGAATCCGTTGGCGGTGGTGTGGCCGGATGGCAGCTTTGGGGCCACAGATGGGGCTTTGAGGGATCAGCTAGACAGGTGGGGGCCGGGCGGGGGCGTTCTGAGTCCGGTGATGCTGCCGGGGCCAGCGTTGGCGACGGAGGCGGTCGAGGGTGGGGTGCTGGTGCTGTGCCTGGATCTGCAGCGGCGGGGATGTTATGCGCTGGCCAAGGTGTCCTGCGATGGGTCGGTGTTGGTGACTCGGCTGCCGTTGGGAGTGGGTGCTTACACGTTGACGCGGTCCGGGCTGGTTTTTCAGGACGGGGAGGGTCGGTTGAATCGGGTGAGCTTGAGTGGGGAGTGTTTAGCGATTCTGGGTTCTCCGCTGGAGTTTGTTCAGCAGTTGGCGGTGTCTCCCACCGGTGAGGCGATGCTCTGGTTGAGCGGTGCGCCGGGTGCCCAGCAACTCCAATTATGGATCCGCTCCAACGGTGGCCTTGGGGCCGTGCTCTGAGAACCAAGCTTTTCTGAAGAATCCCCTTTTCGTGAACCCAGTGCCGCCTCTGTTATGAAGTTTTTGATTTATCATCATCCTCGATGTGTCACGGCGATGCCGGAGATTTTGGCGGCGGTGGGTTGGGAGGGCTCGGCGGGGTTGGTGGAACTGGCGACCAGTTCGACCTTGCGGCTGCCGTTGCAGGTGCCGGAGGGGGAGATTGGGGCGGGGGCGTATGCGCTGTTGGCGTCGGATACTTGGGAGGAGGGGTTGACGTGGGATGTTCCTCGCTGGCCGTTGCCGATCGCCCTGGCGCCGGTGGCGGCGGTGCCGGGAGTGGCGTTAGAGGGTTTAGCGGAGCATCTGCGGGATCTGGCCACGGAGACGGCGTTGGTGGCGGTGATGGATGTGCCGACGGCGGTCCGGTTAGCACCGATCCTGGAGTCTTCGGATGAGGTGGTGCTGGCTTGGGACGTGGGGCTGCCGCCGGATGCGGCGATTGACGAGCTGATCGCGGTGGCGGCGGGTGGGGCGTGGCAGGCCAGGCTGTGCCCCTATCGGCAGCCTCATCCGCTGGGCGAGGCGGCGGTGGCGGCCTGGCGGGAAGGTTGGGGGGATCGGTGGCCGGGTTTACCACCTGAGGTGGTGGTCGGTTCGCGGTGAGTTGCGGGTTAGCGACAGTTCTGAGGTTATGGCTGCCGGATACGGTTGACGGTAGGTTAATTGCGCGTCAATGATTGTCCTAGGTTCCAGGGTGTCTCGACCTTGTGTGTTCCCACTGATCTACCCCTTTTTCGACGAGAATCGCCCAATGTCTCCTACCCCGGAAACTGGTCATCCAGCGGCTGTTGTCCCCTTGGGCATGATCGCTGATGAGCCGGCCGCAGATATTATCAGGTTAACGGATTGGAGTCTTGGTCAGTGTGCTCCCGAGGATTTGCAGCGGTTGTCGTGGGCACCGGACTTTAGTTTTCGTCAGCAGGGAAAGATTTCGCTTCGTGCGGCGGGCCATCGTTTTCGTGCGGCGGCGGAGGTGAGGACGGTGGAAATTGTGGGGCCGAAGTTGGCGATCGTAAACTTGTTTAGTTATCCGACGGATCCGATGACTTTGCCGATTTTCGCGATGGAGTTGGTGCGTTTTGGGGAGCGCGGGGTGGTGGGGGTGATGGATTTGAAGTGGGTCGGTCCTCGGGCCGATGCGCCGCCGGGGTGGGCGCGGGCAGCTTTGAGGGAGGTGCGGGACATTTTTCCTGGTTTACCGGAAGGGGACGACCCGCCTGGCTGGTATCAGGAATGCCGATCGGGTGATGACCTTTTTTTACGTCCGGAGAGTCGTGCTGACTTTGCCGGGATGATCGGGGCGTATCGCTTTTTGTGGGGTTGCTACTTGGCCCATCTTAGCAGTGATGAGGAGTGCGGCCCGGCGAGTGTCCTGAGGTCGGGGAGTCGGGCGGTGGCGGCCTATAAGGACCATCATCGCATCCATTCACCGGGTTTACCCTTCCTGCAAAAAACCTTTGGGGTTGACTGGACAGAGGCTTTTCTGAAAGATTGTTACTTTAGATGAAGCCGCTGACCTTGCGTGCGGCGGCGGAGCTACTCCCTGCTGATTCTCGGGCGGAGCTGGTGGTGGCTTGGCTATCCGAGGGCGTTGACTATGTCTTGCTAGCCCGTGATCCGCGTTCTCCGCGAACGGCGTTGGTGAAGGTCGGGTCGGCGGGTCAGGTTGGCACGCTGGCCAAGGCGTTGAGGATGACGCAATGGGGGGTGCCGTATGCGTATATTGAAGCCCTGAGCTTTACCGAGGCGCGTTTAGCGAGGCAGCTAGACGAGATTGCCTCGCGAGAACAGGCCCTGGCTCAGGCGGTGGGCCTGGGGACTGGGGGTCCATCTGAGGTAGGCGGCGCGCTGGCCATGGGAAAGCCCGATGTGGACGCCATCACGGTGGGGCTTTTGCAGTTCGATTTGTCGCAGCAGCGGGGTGGGGAGCTTCTTTTGACTTTGAAGCGTGAACTGGACGCGCGCGAGGAGGCGATCCGGCTAGAGGCGACCGAACTGGCCGCGAGGATAGAATATATTGCCCATGTGGAGGGTTCATTGGTTGAGAAGCTCGACGAGATGAATCGGCGCGGTGCTGAGCTGGAGCAGCTTCGCGAGGATCTCGATCGTCGTGAGTTGATGCTCAAGCAGGTGGGTGCCAAGCCGCTGATCCGGTTGTTTGAGCTGGATCGATAAGCCCGCGGGTCGGCCCTTCAGGGGGAGACCCCGCTGGGTCGTGGTGCTCTTGGGAATTGCGAAGGCGGTCGGTTCTAGGGGCGTTGGCAGCATTGCCGATTGTGGTTGCTCGGCTTGGCTCGGCGGCTTCATTTTTTACCTTGGTTTCGTGGGGTGTGAGCCTTCGCGGTGTTCTTTTACAGGGATGTCGAGGAAAGTCCGGACATCATAGGGCAGGGTGCCAGTTGAAAGGCTGGGAGGGCTGGTTGAAGTCAGTTCGACGGAAAGTGCCACAGAAAATAACCGCCGGTCGGCGCGGGCTGCGGCCCGCCCGATCGGTAAGGGTGAAAAGGTGGGGTAAGAGCCCACCGCGATGGCCCGTGAGGGTCTCGGCTTAGGTAAACCCCACCCGATGCAAGACTAAAATAGGGGGCTGGGCGGCCCGTCCATACAGCTCCGGGTAAGTCGCACCGATTTTCTGAAAATCGGCTGAGGGTCAGCGTCACCGGTAGGTCGCTCTCTTGGGAGTGCCCACGGCGGTAGTTGGCCCACTGAGATAAATGAAGGCTGTCGGGCTCGGTCGGTAACGATCAGCCCTAAACAGGATCCGGCTTACCACCCTGCGAAACCAACCGTATTTTTCGGCGACTGGGTTAGAGCCCGTGGTTCTACGCTGGCACCATTACGACGATCAAAGCGACGTTGGCAGGGCGGTCGAAAGGGATCGGTCACTGCGGCAGGTCGGCTCGGCCGACATCGCCGATCGGGTGCGGTGTAGCTTCTCGAAAGTGGCGGTGTTGCTTCTCGGAGTCGCGGTGTTACCAAGTCGAAGTCTCCTTCCCTTGAATTACTCGCGAGGCCAGAGTTGTGATGGGTAGGCACCGCTGGCGACGAGATCGTGGATCCCTTGCGCGACGGGTTGGCGATCTTCTGGGTAGGTTACGCCGAACCAGCGGCTCTCCGTAGGTAGGACGGTGACCTGGGCGCGTCCGGAGCGGAGTTCTGCGTCCACCACGCTGGGGAGGTAACATTCTGCGCGGAGGATGGTCTCGGCGGCCATCGGGCGGAGCGGCTCGGCGGGTGGGGCTCCGAAGTCGTCCGTCGCATCGAGGCGCGAGGCCGTTGAGGGGCTGCTCGGCTGGCCCAGCAGGTTTTCGATGAATTGGGCAAAGTGCCGGTCGAGGGCCTCGAGAAAGCGGTTGGTGAATCCCCAGAGGTTCATCGAGACCAAGGCGTCTCCGCTGAGGGGCAGAGGTCCATCGGGCTGCTCGCTAAGGCCACCACCGTGGCCGTCGGCGTTGATGCGCGGGTGCTCCGTTACCGAGAGGAGCTTTCCGGAGTCGTCGAGCAGGCAGAGCCCTCGGGAGACGCTGCCGTGGGCCGAGAGCGTCTGCCGGAGGCGGTATCCACAGAGGGCGTAGTGTGCATCCGAGCTGGGATGTTGGGTCGTGGGGCGCAAAAAGTCTGCTAAAGCGGGAAAGGCGGTCTGGCCGTAGTAGTCATCGGCGTTGATGACCGCGAAAGGGCCGTGGATTTTGGCTCGGGCGGCCCAGACCGCGTGGGCAGTTCCCCATGGGCGGGTGCGACCGGCAGGGACCTCGTAGCCTGGGGGCAGGTCGTCGAGCGTCTGGAACGCGTAGGTGCAGGGCAGGGCGTGGGAGAAGCGGCTGAGCACGGTCCCCTGAAACAGGGCCTCCATGTCGGGGCGAATCACAAAAACCGCCCGATTGAACCCCGCTTGCTTGGCATCGTAAAGGGAGTATTCCAGGAGCGTTTCCCCGTGCGGGCCAAAGCCGGCCAGTTGCTTCAGGCCGCCAAAACGGCTGCCCATCCCCGCCGCCATCACCACCAAGGTCAATCCATCGCTCACGCTGAAGAGTAACCGCGAACCCGGCAGTCCTTGGCAAGCCTCAACCCCACCACGGCACTTCGCACGGGCACTGGGTTGCCAGGAGGGTCCGCGATCGACAGCTCGGAGTGTCCGGGCCAGAAACGGGGAGCCGGTGCATTATCGGAGAGTGAAACAGCTAAGTGGTCGAGTCGCCACCGCCGCCCTAAAGCTACTGGAGTTTAAACGTCGTGAAAACTGGCCGCTAGTAGAGGGAAAAGTGAAATCGGGCAAAGCGGATGGTCGGGTTGTCGGTGGTGAGTGGTTGCGCGTAGCGCTGCTGGAGGACGCCTGACGTGGGGCCTCGAAGGGCGATGGTCAACGGAGCCGTAGGGAGGTCGTCAAGGGCCGCTGCTTGGGCTACGCGGACATCGACATCGAGGGCGTGCCGATTCACCCAGACGGAGAGTTCCCATGCCGCGGGCCCCTCGCCGATGTCGCGGACGGTGACCGGCGATCGGTCGGGTCGGGCCGGGCTCAGGTCGGTCGTGAACTCGTAAAGCAGGGTGCGGGAATCGCCATCGGGGTCAGATCGGGCGTGGTAGTGCCGCAGAGCGTCTGGGCCCAGGTGGTCTAGGCACCACTGGTGGAAGGGCCGGTAGTAGCTGGGGTAGCCCGCGTTGCGCTGGGGGGTCTGGCGAAATTGCGGCCAGGGGGATTCCACGGGCGGTTCCTGGGTGTCGAATTGGTGTAAGGTGCCGTCGAAGTAGGCGGCGTAGAGGTATCCGTCGGGGGTCAGGAGGATGGACGCTTCGTTGTCTGCCGGGATCACCGTCGAGAGCAGCTCAAAGCCGGTTAGGTCGATTTGATATAGCCGCGTGCTGCCGGAGCCAGCATAGCCGATGGCGTAGATAGAGCCGTCTCGCCCAATGGCTGGGGTGCTGTAAAACACTACGCCGATTTGCGCCGACCAGTCCAAAAATCCCGACCGATCGAGATGGTAGATCAGGCCATTCCGGCAGGCGATGGTGACATCGCCCTCGGCATCGACGACGGGCTGGCTGTCCAGCTCGGCCGTGGCGGCGAAGTGCCACCCGAGGGCTCCGCTTTCATCGAGGGCATAGAGCACCCCGTCACTGGATGGAACCAGCAGCAGGCCGTCCTGCGAGAATGCCAGGTTGCCAGAAACCCGGCGCAGGGGGGTCGGTTTAAGCAGCGGTGGTAGATTCGCCAGGTTGGTCACCCAGCGTGCCACACCGGTCGCTAGGTTCACGGCGTGGACGCGGTTGGCCGCGTCGGCGATGAAGCCCGTCCCGAGGGTGTCCGTGACCGGGGCAGCCCGCACGGGGCTATTCACAAGGTAGGCCCATCGTTCCAGGCCGCTGGCGGAATCAATCCCGTAGGCAAAACCGTCGAGCGAGGCGATGACCAGCAAGTCCCCGACCAGTAACGGCGAAGCGATCACCGCACTGCCCGTCTCGAAGGTCCATTGCAGCGTGCCATCGCGGTCGATGGCGTAAACGTAGCCGTCCCAGCTCCCCGCATAGACAGTGCCGTCCGGCCCGACCGCCGGGGTGGCATCGACCCAGTCACCCGCCTGGAAGGCCCAAAGTGCGACGCCTTCGGGTGAGTAGGCCCTCACGGAGTTGTCTCTGGTGCCGATGATCACCGTGCCGTCCGGGGCTAGCGCCGGGCTGGAGAAAGCGGCTCCCCCCAGCGTGCGGACCCACCCCGGAGTGAGGTCCGCGGTAGCAACGTGGGCAAGAAGTACCACCGCCGCCGCCAAGACGGACGGTCGGGCCGATGCCAGCACTCTCTTGAAAAAATGGGTATCAAGGACTGGCAGGGGCACATTTTTCATCGTCGTTTCGGAAGGAGTTTACTGATTCCCAATCGGGATCAGCGGGGTGGCGGTGTCAGGGGCCGCAACCGGTTC
>DAIQNO010000010.1:17042-20079 GCA_036788355.1 Opitutales bacterium
GTGGCGGTCTGGGCGGGCTGACAGTGTGGCAGAAAAGGAACCTCGAGGATGAAGACGGTGCCTTGCTCATCGCTGCGATCTAGCTGGAGGTTTCCTCCGCAGCTCCGAGCGAGTTGCCGGGCCAGCATCAGGCCCAAGCCCAGCCCGTTGGCACTGGCTGCCTCTGATGGCTGGAAGAGGTGTTCCCGGAGATGCGGTGGTAAGCCCCCGGCGCAGTCGGAGACGGCTATCCGGGCGCGGTTGTCCTGGATCATGCAACCTACCCTCACCACCTGGTTATACTGGGAGGCACGGAGGGCGTTGGCAATGAGCTGCTTTAGGCAGAGCGAAATCAGTCCGCCAGCTTGACCCGAGAACACCCCTGGAAGGCTCCCGCTGAAGATTAGGCGGCGGTCGCCCTGAAATGCGGCACTCAGGCCCTCGACGAGTTCGGGCCAGTCGTAGGGCAGGGGGCTGACGTGCTGCTGGTCTCGAATCAGGGCGACCACCTCCGAGATAATCTCCTGCATGGCTCGAGCCGCCCGTTGGGCCGCCGCTCTGGGGCTGCCGGCACCGTCATCGCGGGAGGTTTCCAGGCCGCCGATGGCCATCTGCAAGGCCGCCAACGGGCCGCGTAGGTCGTGAACGAGGCAGGTCGCGAGGGCGCCAACGGCCGTGGTTTTAGACTGCAGATCGCGTTCTCGATTGGCTTCGAGCAGCTCCCTCGTGCGGGCCTCCAGCAGCCGCTGACGTCGTTCCATCAGGTGCTTAAAGGTCAGTGCGAGGGTCAGGAGCACGGCACTCCCGAGGCCCCAGGCACCCCCGGCCACCCAGCCGAGCCGGGCGTTGATCTCGTGCCGCACCCTGGCCATCGGGTCACCATCCTGCCAGAAGCGTAGCCACCGGGTCTCCCCAGTGCGCTCCCCCATCGGGATAATCGCCTCCACCAGATCGGCCCGCTCATCGAGGTTGTTGGTGTTGAGAATTGACGAGAGGGGTAGGCTTCGGTGGAAGGCTGCCGTCCCGTTGGGAAGACTCATTTCGGCGGCCGTAATCGGCAGCGGAAGAGCCTCATCCGGTGCCCCAAAAAGGAACCTGCCATGCTGGTCGTGGCCGGTGACCAAGGCTACCCCTCGGACCGAAGCGGCCAGCAGCCCGACCTCGACGGCGATGGCCTCTGACTCCTCGGGTGGCGCCAGGGCTACATGGTCTTCTTGAACCTGTCGGACGAGGAGTTCGGTCAAGGCACCGAGGGCGTCAGCTTCGCGCTGGAGCTGGGCTTGGAAAAGGTCATCCCGTAGCGATAGGGTCACGGCAGCAATCATCGCCCCAAAAACCACGACCCCGGCGGCCAGCATCAGGGCAACGGCGTAACGGGGCGAGGTGGGCGGGTTCATCGGGTTGCAGACAGGGAGAATGGAGGGTCGGAAGAGGCGGCGGCTAGGGTGTAGTCGCAAGACAACTCCGACGGGCTTTTTCAGGTCGGACCCGCATCGCTACGGGACCGCGGACGCTGTCAGAATAACTCATAGGTGGCACTGAGGAGGGCCACTCTCTCGGTGAGGACTTCGGCGGGGTCATTGGCACGCTGCCGTTCTTGGCCGTAGGAGAGTCTGAGACTCAGTTGGGGCCGAGGTCGATACTGGACCGCCACCCCCCAGGCCCACTGGTGGCGATAGAGGTTGTCTTCGGTCGTCTCGGTGGCCCGGCGTTCGCGGTAGTGCTGGGCGGCGCCCGAGAGCTTCGCTTCAAGGCTCCAGCTTGTGAGCCGGTATTCCAGTCCGGCCTTTAAGTCAGCCTTGGCGTAGGATTCAAAACTGGCCCGCAGATCTTCGTGCCAGCGCAGCCCCGGTGACAGTTCGAGCCACCACCTTTCGGCATCATCGAGCGGAGCCTTCCACCTCATTGAAGCGGCGGTTTTCCAGACCAGGGCCGTATCCTGAAGCGTCGCCAGGCCCTCGGGGTTGCGGGATGGTCGGTCATCATAATCATCCACGGCAGTGCTCAAGGTTCCCCTGAGTTGACGATTTCTCCACGAAATTTGGGCACCGAGGGTGGTCAGGTCGTCGCGACTGTCGAGGATCTCGGTGCGACCGAAAAACGGCCCAAGTTCCCAGACGCCCGCTTCCGCTCGGGACGGCTGATATTGCCACTGCAGGCGGCCCGAGAGGTCGATCAGGCGCAGTTCTGACGTGCTGCGCTGGATCTCCGAAAAGGAGACATCGTTCTCTGCTGAAACGGTGCTGACCACCGCCTCTAAAGCCACGCTTTGGGCACCATCCCAACGCCGCCGGACGCGGGCGAGGGCGTAGCTGAGTTGCTCATCGCTGACGTCTTCGAGCTGTAAAAAACGGGTCCGCTGATAGGTGCCGATCAGATCCGCTGACCAGTCCGCGAGAGGGTCGGAGGACAAGATTCCAGTGATGCTGCCGGCCAAGGTCGCCGACGACCTGGGCGAGAACGCACTGCGGGTGGCGTTGTCGTGGTGTCCCACCGCGACGGAAACCTCCAGGAAACGATAGAGACTGTCCTTTAACAGGTTGCTGACCTCTAGTCCGCTGATGGCGGCAACCGGGGAGGGTGCCGAGGCAGGCATCCGGGCGTCGGCTGGAGCCTCGGTTGGCTCTGTGAGAAGCAGTTCAACCAGGAGAAGGTCGTCCCCCGCTTCGGCTTCGACTAGCAGTGCTTCCACTTCCTCTGCCGTGATCGTGACAGGCTGAGCGGTCGCGCTGCGCGGGTGGCCGACGGCGAGGCCCACCACCAAAGCCCATGGTACTGGGAGAACCCAGAATGCGCGGTTGTCGGTGATCGGCGATAGGCGCGGCATGGCGAGTTTCCGGTGGCGTCGGGACTTTTCGCCGAGGCAACTTAGTCGCCCGGCGCCGACATCTGTCGGGAGCCCCGTGGAGGTTCAGCAAAAATGCCGGGCTGCGTTCTCACGCAACCCGGCGGCAATCTCAACCGACTCGGGACTACTCCTTGCTGTTGGACTCAGCCTCGATCTCCTTGCGGATCGCTTCGCGCTCGGCGCGGAGGAGTTCGGCGTTGGCCCGCATCC
>DAIQNO010000011.1:0-19708 GCA_036788355.1 Opitutales bacterium
ACCACCGGCAAAAAGCTGGGTATGTTTGGCGGTAAAGAAGAACACGAACTGGAATGGGAAATCTCACTCCATAAAGTGGAAGCCGTAGAAGCGGAGAATAAGGGGTTTTTAGGTGGCAAGGATATGCTGCACTTCACATTAGGAAGTGGCACACCTTACCCCAAAATCACTGTTGAAGTTAAAGGCGGCGTCGCCAGCAAATTCTGGGCCGCACAGGTAGAGCGCATGATAAAGGGCGAAGCCAATGATGAACGTGCGATACAACCTGACCCGGAAATGATCGAAGCGCTGCGTAATGCCCCCACAGAATGCCCTGTTTGTGGCGCTATGCTGCCCAAATTAGTCGCTAATCAAACACAGTTGGATTGTGAATACTGTGGCGGGGTGATTCGCATTGCTTAGCATTGCCTTAAAGACTTTTCATCCTCTTGCAGGGGCTTTACAATGCCCCTGCAAAAACCAGGCACTTGCTCTAATCCCCTAATCCCCCGTCACAGCAATCGCCTCCATGCGCTCATCGCGGCGTTCCATACGTGGCAGCACCAGCACCCATACCACCAGCGGAATTACGCCGAGAACTACGGTAGTTCCTCGCCGATTCCGTCCGCTGCCAATCAGCCGAGAACTGGCCGCTCAGCGCGGCCACGGCCGAACCGCTCACTTCAACCGAAAAATCCCGAAAAATCCGCGCTGCTGGAGGAGAAGGCTCATCCAGGAAGCTCTCACCACCGCCAGCCTCGCTTCCTCGCTCCATTGCGGCCCCTGCCACCTCCTCGGAAGCCTTGGAAGAACTCGCCCTGGGAAGGACTCCCGCGTCGAGGAAACGCCCATCGAGGTTCTGGCCGCCGAACACCGCCCATTGGTCATCAAAGATGGCCATCTTTCGATGGTAGCGCAGGTTCGGGTTTTGCCACCCGCGCCCGCCTCTACTGCCGAACAGCCCCACCACCCGCACCTCGCCGCCCGCCCCCCGCAGCCCGGCCAGGTGCTCCTGCCGAAGTCCCTTACTGCCGACCGCATCCGCCAGCAGCCGCACCCTCACGCCCTGCTCGGCCCGCTCGGTCAACGCTGCCAGCACTTTGAGGCCCACCGTATCCGGCAGCAGCGCGTAGGTAGCCAGGTCGATGCTCCGCTGGGCCTTCTGAATACCCCGCAAGAGCGCGATCAGGGTCGCCCGACCGTCGGGCAACAGCACCGCGCCGCTCAGATTTAGGTCGCTGGAACCCGCGCCCGCCGCCGCCGCGAAAAGCGGGGCCCAGCGACGCCCCTCTGCCACCTTTCGCCCGCCCAGCCACCAGCAAAGCAACACCCCCGGCAGCGGTGCTGTCCCCACCAGCAATGCCCAAAAGAACAGCAATCCCCAGTCATAACGCTGCGGCCAGCGCCAACCGACCGCCAAGGCCGCCAGAACCACCGGGGGCAGCCAGTGCTGCCACACCGAGCTGAGCCAGGCCCAGGCGCACAGCGCCCAGACGCCGCCCAGCAGCACCAGCACCGCCGCCAGCCGCAACCCCGGCCTGGCCGTGTTCTCAAAAAAGCCACTCACTTCGCTTCAGGCTCGCTAAACATCGCCCTACAGCCAACCAAAACGCACCGAGACCTCAAGGTTGATCCGCTAGCCCACCGCCAGACTCACCCGGCCACCAGCCGGAACCAGCAACAATCTGCGGGAATGGATTGGCCTTTTCCCCAGGGCTGGTTACCTCTTCGAGAATGCTCCCCGATTTTGCCTTTTACCAGCCCGACCGCTTGGCGAGGCTCCGCCAGAAACTGGCCAGCCTGGCCACGGGGGCCGACGTGGCCATTGCGGTCTCTGCGCTGTTGTCAGAGATCCGGGCGGAGGGCGATGCGGCCGTGGCGAGGCTCACGGAGCGCTTCGACGGAGCAAAACTGGACCCCTGCGACTTTCGGGTGCCACCAGAGCAGCTCTCCAATGCGCTACAAGGCCTCTCACCGGAAACTCGCCAAGCGATGGAGGCCTCCGCCGACGCCATCCGCAGCTTTCACGAGAAAAGCCGCCCGACCGACTGGGAAGGATTGAACCCCCACGGGGCGACCGTTGGAGAGCGTTTTTACCCGCTGCGACGGGTGGGCCTCTACATCCCCGGCGGCCAAGTTCCGCTCGTTTCCACCGTGCTGATGACCGCCATTCCCGCCATGGTCGCGGGTTGCCCTGCGGTGGCCGTATGCACGCCCCCCAGACCGGACGGCTCCGTGGATCGCCACGTCTTGGCGGCCCTCGCGCTTTGCGGCGTCCGAGAAGTTTACCGACTCGGCGGCGTCCAGGCCATCGGCGCGATGGGCCTGGGCACCGCAACGATTCCCGCCGTCGATAAGCTCTTCGGCCCCGGCAACGCCTACGTCAACGAGGCTAAACGCCAGCTCTTTGGCACCTGCGGCGTTGATCTCCTCCCCGGCCCCAGCGAGGTGCTGGTCATCGCCGACGCCGGAGCCCCGCCTGCTTGGGTCGCCGCCGACCTGATCGCCCAGGCCGAGCACGGGACTGGCAAGGAAAAAGTCTTCCTCGTCACCGTCGGTGCTCCCGACCTCGCCGAGGCAGTTCGCGCGGAACTGCGTTGTCAGATTCCCCAACGCCGCGCCGCCGCCGTCATCGAAAAAGTCCTCACCCATCGCAGCTTTGCCATCGCCGTGCCCAACCTCGCCGATGCCGCCGAAGCCGCCAACACCATCGCGCCGGAGCACCTCGAGCTCCTCGTGAACGAAACCGCCCAAGCCTCCCTCCTGGCCAACATCACCACCGCCGGGGCCTTCCTCTGCGGCTACCACACCCCCACCGTCCTCGGCGACTTCGCCGCCGGCCCCAGCCACACCCTCCCGACCGACACCACCGCCCGCTTCTCCGGCGGCATCCGCACCATCGACTTTATGCGCCGCAGCAGCCTCGTCCGCTACCACTCCCAAGCCGCCCGCGCCGCCTGGCCGACCGTCGAGGCCTTCTCCCAACTCGAACAACTCGACGGCCACGGAGCATCCCTCCGCCTCCGCTGCCCATAAGCGTCTCCAAAACACCACCAGAGGCCCTAAAGCCCCCCGACAACTACGCCCGGCTGACCGACCCCTGGAAGGTGACTCCATGGAAGTCTTTCAGACACCCCCAACCTAGCAACGCACGTCGTCCCAGGGCCCCAGCTCAACGATGGTGGGCAATCCTTGGCTAGCATCCAACATCGTGGGCCCATCACCACCCCGCCTTCCGAAAATACTGCTATCGGTTGGCGACCGGAGAAGCCCGCAGTTCCCCCAGTCCGCAAGGCAGACCTCGGTGCCCCTACCCTTTCCGCCGCAAGGCTACGGTAACCTCACCCCGCAGCGCATCGCGGGGCAACGGCTGGGCACTCCAGTTCTCCGCCAACGCCGCCGTGGTGACCCATTCCAGCTCCCGAAACCGGCTCAAGAGGCTCTCCCAACGCGGAAACGTCCAAGCGTGCATCTGGTAGTGGTCGAGGATTTCCAGGCCATCCTGCGGCCCTCCCTGCACGCTGATCCGCCGCAACAGCCGCTCCGGTGGCGGAGCCCCGGGCTCTTCCGAAAGCGAGGCCGCCTCTGGACGCGACGTTTCTAGCCCCAAAACCTCATAAGTCCCCACCAGAAAACCGCCGTTACCCAGCGCAATCGCCGGACTACGATAGGCCACGTAGGGGTAAGTCGGTTCCGGTTCGGCGAAAAAGAGCGACAACAGAATCAGTCCGCCCGGTGCCGTCTGTGCCACCAAGCCTCTCAGGAAGCGCGGAAAAGCCACTTCTGGCTCCAAAATGCCTACCGTCCCGGCGACCTCAAAAACCAGCTCAAAAGGGCCAGAGCGCAACCGCAAGTCACCCATGTCACCCTCCGTAATCTCATGGGAAAACCCTCGGCAACGCGCCCTTGCGGTTTCCGCCATCTGCGGGCTGAGATCGTTGCCGGCAACCCTTAACCCTTTTTCCGCCAGCAGCCGCAGCCAGTCTCCCGGCCCGCAAGCCGGATCCAGCGCGCTCCTCGGAGGATGCCCGAGTTCACGGCAAGCCAACTCCCAAAATGCCTCCCAGAGGGCCGGATCGGGCCGACGCAACGCACTGTATAGCTCCGGGTGAGCGTAAAGTTGATCTAGCGGTGGCTTATTCATCAATTCTGCAAAAAAACTCACGGCACGGGCACCTTAGCCAGAATCCGTTCAATCAGTTGGTTGCTGTCGATCCCCTCGGCCTCCGCCTCGTAAGAAACCCCCAGGCGATGGCGCAGGATGTCCGGTGCCAAGGTCTTAACGTCCTGCGGCGTAACGAAATCACGACCTTGTAAAACGGCCCAAGCCTTCACCCCTAAAGCCAGGGCTAAGGTAGCCCGGGGGCTCGCCCCAAAAGCAATCAGGTGCTCCAGCTTCAACCCGTAATCCGCCGGTGCGCGGGTCGCCCAGATCAGGCTAACGATGTAATCTTTGATCTTGTCGTCCAGGTAAACCCGATCCACCGCCTTCCGAGCCGCGAGGATCGCTTCCGGCGTCACCACTGCTCGGGCCCGCGCGGGCTCCTCCGTGGTCGCCAGTCGCTCCAGAATCTGCCGCTCCTCTGCCCGCGTCGGATAGGTAATCACCAGCTTCAGCATGAAGCGATCGATCTGAGCCTCGGGCAACGGATAGGCGCCCTCCTGTTCCAGCGGATTTTGGGTCGCCAGCACCAAAAAGGGGCGCGGCAGCGGCAACGTCCGGTCACCCAGCGTCACCTGGTGCTCCTGCATCGCCTGGAGCAGTGCCGACTGCACTTTCGCCGGAGCCCGGTTGATCTCATCGGCCAGCACGATCTGCGCGAAAATCGGTCCCGGCTTTGCCTGAAACTCGTGCTTTTCCGGGTGGTAAATCAGCGTCCCCACAATATCGGCTGGCAGCAAATCCGGGGTAAACTGCACCCGCGCAAAACTCGCGGAAATAGCCTCGGCTAGCGTCTTGACCGCCAGCGTTTTCGCCAACCCCGGTAACCCCTCCAGAAGCACGTGCCCCCCCGTCAGCAACGCCAGCAATAACCGATCCACCAGGGCCGTCTGGCCGATCAAAACCCGACCAACCTCCCTCCGTAACTCGGGAATCCACTGAAAAGCCGAATCCACCGCCCCCACGACGCCTGCGACCGCCGTCTCCCCGGCAACCAGCGTGTCGGAGTCAGGGTTCTCGGACTTCAAGAGAGACGGAATCTTTTCTTCGGCTGAGTTCATCGGTTCTTTAAGCAAGAAGTAAGAGAAAATGCTGCTGGAAAACGCCACGCAA
The DNA here is from genome assembly GCA_036788355.1 of Opitutales bacterium. Classification (GTDB taxonomy): domain Bacteria; phylum Verrucomicrobiota; class Verrucomicrobiia; order Opitutales; family Cerasicoccaceae; genus DAIQNO01. Next base: position 5,255 of record DAIQNO010000011.1, read on the forward strand.
GCTCCTTTCAGCCCGACGGCGACCACTCAACCCCTGACCCCTGCCGAACAACACGGTTTCCTGGAAAAACCAAAGAGTCAGTTTCGGGGCCTAGCCCACCTCGGCAGAAGCGAAAAATCCGGTTCCTCACCACCGATTACCGGGCCGACGCACGCCGCAGCCGGTCGTTAATCGCCACCGCCAGCCCGCTCTCCTCCGGGCAAACCTCGGCGAAAATCCGCCGCGCCGAACCGCCGTCCAGGCGTCGCAGCAACCCGAAAAGCTCCCTGGCAGCCACGGCGCGATCCCCATCCTCAGTCAGCCAGGTGTGTTGCCCCGGCAACTCGCCGAAACCACCCGGAGGTCGTTGCAGCCACACCCAACTATCGCCATCCGCCGGATGCAGCGTCGCGAGTTGGCCCGTCAGCTCATCCCGCCGAAAGAGCGTCACCGGGCAATGCGGGGAATAATGACGAGTCAACATCCCCGGCGCCAGCGCACCGAGCCCGCCCTCCCTGACTCCCTCGGCTCCGGGCGCTTCAGCCTCATTCTCCAGGCTACCGTTGGCCGACACCGGCAACCCGACCACCGCTTCGATTTCCTCCAACGAAATCGGCCCTGGGCGCAGAATCACTGGTCGCAACGGATCCAGCAGGCTGACGATCGTGGACTCGACCCCATGCCAGCACGGCCCGCCGTCCACCACCGCCGCAATCCGCCCATCCAGCTGCTCCAAAACATGCTGCGCGGTGGTAGGGCTGATATACCCAAAAGGGTTGGCACTCGGAGCCGCCAACGGCCCACCAAAAGCCTCCAGCACCGCCCGAAACACCGGGTGGGCAGGCGACCGGATCGCAACACTGCGCCGACCGGCAGTGACTAAGTCCGAAACCGTCACCCGCTTCCGCAAAACCAGCGTCAGCGGCCCCGGCCAGAAGGCCGCCATCAGTGCGACACCTGCGGCGGGAATCTCAGCAGCCAGTTCTGCCGCCCCCGACCCATCAAGCACATGGACAATCAACGGATCTAGCAGCGGGCGCCCCTTCACCGCAAAAATCTTCCGACAAGCCGCTTCGTTGAACGCATCAGCCGCCAACCCATAAACGGTCTCGGTCGGCAAAGCGACCGGATCGCCCTCACGGAGAAACCGCGCCACCCGAAGGCCTACTTCTGCGGTTGAGGCCAACAACTCCGTGGTCATCGCCCCAAAAACCATCTCCCCGAACCAACCTGCCTAATCAATCAACACGGTGGCTGTCACTCAGCCGTATTCCACGACTAGTTCAACCAGACCGACTACTTCATCAACAACAGATTACGAGCCCGCTTGATCTGGCGAACTACGTGGCGCTGGTGATGGGCAGTCAACCCCGTCAACTTCCGCGGCAAAATCTTACCGGTGTCGGTGACGTAACGAGAAAGAATCTCCACGTCGAGAAACGTGAAATCCAATGGAGTCCGGCTTTTGCGGGGTGCAGCTTCAGTCATGGCTAAAAATACGAAAGTGAGGAACCGCAACCACTCTGGCAAGAGAATTTTTTCCAGATACCCAATTTTTCGCCAAAACCCATCATTTTTACGCCAAAGCTACTCCAGCAGGTGCAAGATCTGAGACGCAAAAGTCAGCACGAGAAGGAAGCCGCAGAGATCGGTGACACTGGTCAAAATCGGCCCGGCAGCCAGGGCCGGATCCTGGCCCAACTTCTTCATCGCCAGCGGGATCAAACCGCCCAGCAGCACCGCCAGAACCGTGTTCAGGGCCAAGGCCCCGCCCACGACCAGCCCCATCCAAGGATTCCCCTGCCACAGCCACGCCAGCCCGCCCAGGATGGCACCCAACGCCAACCCATTCAGCAAGCCGACCATAAACTCCTTACTGACGACCCGCCACACCTCACCGGGCCGCAAAACGCCCAACGTCAGCTCTCGCATCGTCACCGCCACGGCCTGATTGCCCGTGCAACCGCCCATGTCCGAGATGATCGGCAGAAAAACCGCCAACGCAATCACCGACGCCAAGGTGTCCTGGTGCAGCGCAATCACTGAGGCCGCCAGCAGGTTCATCCCGATATTGATCGAAAGCCAGGTAAATCGCCGCCGCGTCCGCAACATCAAGGGCATCGAGCGCAACTCCTCCTTACCCAAAAGACCCTGCATCTTCAGAAAGTCACCCGTCGCGGCGTCCTGCCGCGCCTCGCGAACCCGCTCACGATCGACAATTCCCAGCAGTCGCCCCTCGTCATCCACGACCGGAAACCCCAGGAAACTAAATCGCTCCGTCAGGGCCTCCATTTCCGCCAAAGTCGACGTCGCCAAGAGCGTCACCGGCTTTCGGATCATGATCTGCGAGGCCTTGGCCCGCTTATCTGCAAACAACAGATTGCGAATCGGCAACACCCCACAAAGCTGCTGCTGAGCGTCTAGCACGTAAGCATACTGGACCTCGTAGGCCGCGTATTCATCGCGACGGCGGATCAAGTCATCCAAAATCTGCTGCACCGTCTGCCCGTCATTAAAAGCCAGAAACTCGCTATACATCAGGGAACCAGCCGTTCCTTCCGGGTAGGCAATCAACCGCAGCGCCTCCGCCGCCTTGTCCGTGTCCAGAGCCTCCAACACCCGGTTCCGCTGGCTCCCACGCAGCCCACTGAGCAAGTCCGCCCGCTCGTCACTATCCAGCCGGTTTAAGATGCCCGCCGCCGAATCCGGAGGCAACTTCGTCAAAATCTGCCGACACTGGACATCACTTAACCGCCGAAAGGTTGCCGCTGCCTGCTCAGCGCTCAACAGCTCAAAGAGCCGCGCACGCTCGTCCTGCGGAAAACGGTCGATAAAGTGCGGGATTTCCTCCGGCGAGACATCCGCCAAGAGCTGCGCGACGGTATCGCCGTCGGCGTGATCCATCACCTCCCGAACACGCTTCTGCTGCTCCCGTTCCGTTTCCCCCCGACTAGCCCCCGAAGCCTCTTCTGTTGACATCATCGAAGGCTACGCAGCCAGACTCGCCCTCGGAAAGCGCGAATTCCAGGTCTGCGAAAAAATCGACCTAACGCCAGTGCCCTGACACCCCTGGCGCTCACCGGGCACCTGAAAAGCGATGGTCGAACTAAAAATGCGCGTCCCATCTCTGGCGACGCGCATCGATCTTCTAGCTGGGCAACAGGTCGCCCGCTAGCCGGTTACTCGCAGCTCTTGCAGCACGAAGCGCACCCTTCGGTGGCGCAAGTGCAAGTTTCACAGGAGCACTTCGTGCAGCAGCAAGACTTCTCAACTTTGCAGCACTCGGCGGCACTAGCCGCCGAAAATCCGAGGCTACTGAGTGCCAACACGGTAAGTAAATATAACGTTTTCATTTTGGTATAGATCGATTTTTGACAGTGTTCAACATCAGACCGTGGTCTGATTTTCGGAAAAACCGGGATAATACCCCAAGTTTTACCAATGTCGCATCAGACTATACCAAAAATCGTGGTGGGGGTGTCGCCGGCTCTACCGTCATCGACGAAGCACGCCGATCACCAGTCACCGAAAATAAAGCATCCGTGGCCAGAAACTTAATGGGGCTGATGGTCACGGCAATAGCCACTGGAGTCACCTTGCAGGCCGGCGACGCACACCCGCCGCTACATTCACATTTCGCGATGGGACAGCCAGGCCCCTCGTGCGACTGTCCACAAGGGCAACCCTTTCCCGGCGGAACCAGCGGCGAGGCTGCTTCTTCGCTCACCGCTTTCTCCCCCTCGACAGCACCATCCTCCGGTTGCGCCACAACTCCCGACCCAATCTTGGCAGAGGAAGAAGGAGCGGAAACAGCAGCGCTACAGCAAGCAGGTTCTACCGCACCCATACCAGCTTTCGATAGCGTCTGGGGTGCGGACTCGACGGGTAACGCTTCTGTAACGCAAGAAACCGAAACGTCACGACCCTCGACTATCTCAACGCTTGGCGACGCGGCCGTCTGCTTGGACGCTGCCGAAATGGAAAAAACCAGGCACGTATTCCCAAGAACATTCCCCACGGAAATGAAAAAGAACAGCACCGTGAAAGTCCTTACCACAACTTGAACGTCGCTCGACTGCCTACCAGCTGTCAACGAAAAATCCCATGTTTTTTTGAGCAGCTCGCTCACGCGCAACCCGCCCCCAGGCGACTAGTCACCTTGACTCCCTGCACGTCTCCGGGCAACGGTTCTTGATTTTGGGTCGGGGCCTACGCTCCGACCACGCCAATCCCACCATGCCGCCCTGCCCCTTTCCCAAGCGCTTCCCCTCGCAGCTCGTCCGGGATGACACCTTTTTCATGCAGTTGGCATTTAACCAAGCCGTGGAGGCGTGGGGGGCGGATGAGGTGCCCGTCGGTGCCGTAATTGCCTACCAGGGCGATCCCGTCGCCCTGGCCCACAACCAAGTGGCCACGCTCCGTGACCCGACCGCGCACGCAGAGATCTTGGCCATCACCAAAGCCGCCGCGTCCATCGGCGATTGGCGACTCAATGAATGTAGCCTTTACGTCACAAAAGAGCCCTGCCCGATGTGCGCCGGCGCCGCCATCATGGCCCGCTGCCGCGAAGTCATCTTCGCCGTCGGCGACCCCAAAATGGGCTTCCTCGGCGGTGCAGAAAGCGTCCACCTGAGCCCCCGTCTCAACCATCGCCTCACGGTGCGCCCTGGCCCGCTGGAGGAAGAATGCCGCGCCCTCCTGCAAGCCTACTTCCGCCTCAAGCGAGACCCAGCCGCTCCTGAAGCGCCCGAATAAGCCCCTACCGGCAGTCTTCTGGCTAGTTACAACGTGATTCCCTCAAAAAAATCCTCCGCCAATGGCCACAGCCCCAAGCCAGTATCAGCGATGCCCCTCAACCCGCGCAAGATTCCTGAAAATGCGCGCCAAGACTTGAAATCACGGAACTATGGCGATTACCTACAGGATTGCCCCGATGAACTCCTCCGCAATCCTCGACCTAATCACCGTTGGCGATGAGCTATTGCTCGGACTGCGGGAAAACTCCCATCTCGCCACCATCGGAGCACAGCTCGGGCGATCCGGCCTACGGGTGCGAAGAAACCTGACCTGCACCGACGAGCAGTCCGCCATCGAAGAATCCCTTCGCTTTTCCCTTTCCACCGGCGCCGGAATCATCATCCTCACCGGGGGCCTCGGGCCGACCGTTGATGACCGCACCCGGGACGCCTTGGCCGCCGTGCTCAGCGCACCCCTCGAGTTTGTCCCATCCGTCGAAACCGCCATCCGGAAGCGTTTCCAGGTGATGGGGGCGCAATTTACCGATAACAACCTGCGCCAATGTTACAGGCCCGCGGGAGCCGAGATCCTCGACAACCCTTTCGGCACCGCACCGGGGCTGCTGGCACGACTCCAAGGCACGCTGATTTTCGCAATTCCAGGGCCCACTCCCGAAATGCGCCCGATGTTGGTCGATCAGGTCATCCCCAAAATCTGCGACCACGGGTTTTGCCGCCTGGGCGAGGCTTTCCTGCAAATCCGCACTTGCGGCGTCGGCGAGAGCCTCCTCGAAAGCCGGCTCGATCCCGTGCTGAGCCGGTTCCCAGGGGTCGATGTCGCTTTTTGTGCCCATAGCGGCATGGTCGATGTCCGCCTCAGCCCCCGCTGCCCGGATGTCACCCAAGATCACCTCCGTGAAGCCGCCGACGCCTGCCGGTTGGTGCTGGGTGAGGACTTCTGCTGCTTCGGCCACGATAGCCTGGCCAAAGTCGTCTTCGACTTCCTTCGGGCCGGGGAGCTGACGCTCTCGGTCGCCGAGTCCTGCACCGGCGGCCTCCTAGCCAACGCTTTTACCGATATTCCCGGCGCCTCTAAGGTCTTCCACGGTGGCGTCGTCTGCTACAACAACGAGGCCAAGGAGGACATGCTAGGCGTGCCAGAGGCCATGCTGGCCCAACACGGAGCCGTCAGCGCCGAAGTCGCCGTTGCCATGGCCGACGGCGCCGCAGAGCGCTTCGGCACAGAATACGCGCTGAGCGTCACGGGCTATGCCGGGCCGACCGGCGGCACCCCGCAAAACCCCGTCGGCACGATCTACATCGGCTACCACAGCCCAATTGGCTCCTGGTGCGTCAAAATGCTTCGCCCCGGCGAACGCACCCAGGTCAAGCAACGTGCCGTCACCTTCGCCCTCGATACCGCCCGCCGTAAGCTCCTGAAATACAGCCTAGAGGATGCCTGCGCGACCATGCAAACCTGAACCCAGAGGCTTCACCCGACGCCCCTCCGTCATCAGTCGCAAAATTTCACGCTTAAGCAACGCAACGACGGTAATTTCTATCCGTCACTGCGATCCCCGGCATAACTCGCCCGGGCTTTCTTTCCGTAGAGCGACTGGTATTCAACCATTGCCCGAACCTGACCGAGACGCTGTTTCAGCTCCTCGCGGGCCGCATCTCGAAGATCTAGTTTCGCGGTAACGCTGAAAAGAACCCGCTCCTCACCCGGCAACAGGGCGTCGCCTTTAACCAATGGAATGACGCTTACCGACGCTGGCAAGGCCCGCGCCACTCTCCCCCGAGCCAGCTCATCCTGGGTCACCATTTCGTTGCCGAACTTAAATTGCGTGTCCTGCACCACTGCGGGGCCCAGCCCTCGATTTCGCACCGCCAACTTGTAACTAAAAACATCGCCGCCGGCATGACGCTCCGCCGACAGCAAAATCAGCGGCTGGGTAGAACGCTCCAGGTGCCGACGCTGCTGCCATAGATTGGCCACCGTCAGCACCAGCGCACAAAATGCCACGATCAACCCCAGGGAGTCATTCAGGAGGCTGTTCAGGGTTTCCCACATGGCTCCTCGATAACCCAAAGCCGTTCCTACTGGCAAGCGACTTCTCGCCGTCGGGCTGTACACCCACTGACAGCACACTCAGGGGCCAACTCTTTCCTGACAATCGCCGACGCCGTAGATTTTCTGGTAAAATGCCCTTGACGAACCCTCCTCAACACCGCACCTTCTAGTTTTTCGGGGCATTAGCTCAGTTGGTAGAGCGCTTCAATGGCATTGAAGAGGTCAGCGGTTCGACTCCGCTATGCTCCATTTTTCGATCCAACGCTAAGGTGGGATCCATCGATCAAAATCTTCCCAGGAAGCGAGATCACTCACGGCGGCTGACCAAGATCATCACCCAGTGGATCAATTCCATGAGGCTGACAATAAACGCCGCCACGTAAGTCCAAGCCGCCGCATCGAGCGTCTTGTTGACGCCGACCATTTCGTCTTGGCCAACAATGCCTAGGCTAAGTAGCTGAGCTTTGGCCCGCTTCGAGGCATCAAACTCTACCGGCAACGTCACCAGTTGGAAAAACGTGATGAGAGCCATGCAGGCAATCACGATTTTGATCACCCCGACTCCTAGCGCCATCCCGCCCGCGAAAGCACTGAACAGCGCAATAATCATCACAATGTTTAGAGCTTGAGATGCGAAGGAAGTGACCCCCACCAACGACATCCGCAGTTGTAACGCTGGATATTTCACCTTGTGCTGGATGGCGTGGCCCGCTTCGTGCGCCGCCACCCCCAAGGCCGCCAGGCTCGTGCCCTGGTAGTTGTCTTGGCTCAGCACCAGCCGCCGCTTCTGAGGGTCGTAGTGGTCGGTTAAAGTGCCAGCCGTCTCATGGATGGTCACGTCCGTGACTCCCGCTGCCCGCAAGACCGCCGCAGCGGCCTCTCGTCCGGTAATCCGCCCGCGTGAGGGCACGCGAACATACTTCTGGTAGGTGGCCTGCACGCGCCACTGCGCCCACAAGCCAAACAACACCGCTGGCAGAACCAGCACAATCCACATTGGTGAAATCATCATAGCAAATTAATTGGATAATGGCGGCACCGGAATGTTCCGTCAACTTGATGCCGGCGAAATCGATTCTCGGCGGAATCGCCGCAGCCTAGTTTTTGCCCAGGGTCAACAACTGGCCAACGGACTGCGAGGCCAGCCCGAGGCGATCCGCCAGCCCAGAGAGGTTCTGGAGCTTGGCGAGGCTGGCAGGGTCCCCCGCCTGGCCCGCCAATCGCAGCAACAGGGCCGAAATCGACACGTCTTTGACTGTGTCCAGGTTGACCCCGAAATCGCGCATCCAGTGGGAAAGCTGCGCCTTGAAATACTCCGGGTCGCCATTAAAGAAGGTCTCTTTGATGTCGGTCAACGCCCGGCTGTTGGTCAGCATCCGGTCAAAGGATTTACCACGAGTCACCGCGCCGACAATTTCGCTGAAGAACTCTGCACTTCCACCCACAATATCCACCTTGGTGTTCTTTAGCGACTCACCCAGCACCTGAGCTTGGTAGCGCGCAATTTCCTCGTTGACCTGGATCGCTGCCAGCTCGACGGTCTTCTCTTTTTCCAGGCGCAGCTTGAACTCTTCGTGCTCTTTACCGGTTTCGTTAAAGAGTTTCATGGCTTCGGCCTTCAGGGTGATTCCGTTAGCATCCGCAGTGTATTTCAACTCGGCAACTCGCGCCTCGCTTTCACCCTCCTTCAGCTTGGCCGCCGCCTTGGCTTCCATGATTTGGGCCTCGCCCAGACCCGGTGCGGCGGTTTCGACAATCAGAGCCTCGGCGAGGGTCTTCTTGGCCTTGGCCTGACGCTCCGAAGCGGTCTCTTGGGCCTCGGCAGAAATGATCATTTCCTCGGCCGCCAATTCGGTAGCCCGCTTCTGTGCTTCGGCCTTACGGGTCGCACTGTAGAACATTTCATCGGCCTTGAGCTGCTCCGATTCCCGGCTGGCCTCTGCAAGCTTCAGCTGGGTCAGCTTCTGCTCCTCGGCAGATTCCTCGGCGGCGGTGATCGTGACGCGCTTCTTCCGGTCGGCCGTGGCGAAAGCTTCGGTGTCCTTAATCTTTTCCTGTTCAATCACGACGGTTTTTTCCACCATCACCCGCTCTTTAATCACGTCCTGGATGTTACGCTTCTCAATTTCAATGGCCTTGGTTTTTTCAATCTCCGCGAGGGAGGTTACTTTATCTCTTTCGACGACTTCTAGCTGGCGATCGCGCTCGACCCGCTCCGTTTCCACGGCCTCGGTTTTCTGTTTATTCTTTTCGGCCACGATGATCTGTCGCTGCATGTTCTGCATGGCGATCTGAATCTCTTCCTCGGCGGCAATCCGGGCCTGCTCAGCCCGCTGCCGCTGCTCCTCCGAGACCCGCGCCGCCTCCGCATTCTCCCGCGAGCGGATCACCGCGATCTCGCGCTTCTGCTTTTCCTCCGCCTCCGTCTGTTGCTTCTCTAATTCCAGAATCGCTTCCGTGCGCTGTACATCGTTTTGCTTGATGGTGCGAATCCGGTTGTTCTTAATCTCGTTTTCTAAAATGGCCTGTTTCGCGGTGCGCTCGGTAATCTTTTTAATCCCCTCCGAGTCCAGAATGTTATCTGGGTTGAGCGACTCCAACGGAGTCTGTTCCAGATAGTCGATGGCAACGTCTTCCAGAGCATAGCCGTTGAGGTCTTGGCCGATCGTCTCGATGATCTTATTGCGAAAATCAATCCGGTCGGTATAGAGTTGTTCAAAGTCGAACTGCTTACCCGCAGTTTTCAGTGCTTCGGAGAATTTTGCGTCGAAAAGCTCACGGATTTTTTCCAAGTCCGAGGCGCGTTGGCAACCGACGGCTTTGGCGACCGCTTTCACGTCGTTCTCGTGCGGATTGACCCGCACGTAGAAGCCCACCGAAATATCCGCACGGACATTGTCGCGGCAAATCAGGCCATCCTTGCCGCGCCGATCGAGGGGCAAGTGCTGAACCCGGAGGTCCATTTTTTCCAGCTTGTGGAGCACCGGCACGCTCACAATCCCCGAAAATGATACCTTCGAACCTCCGAGGCCGTTGCGAACCAGGGCGTAGCCCTGCTCCGTCTTCTGATACATCTTAATCAGCGTGACCAGTAGCCCAATCAGGACAATGACGCTGAAAATAACCCCAAAAACCATCATTTCGGTGGCTAGCTGTGCAAGTGGGAGGGTGGCCATAGTGTGAAGGGCTGAATGTTGAACTTAGCTGGGGGTTTTAGGCAGATTTCAAGAGTTTTCGGAAATGGCGGTCGCGATTGCATCAGCCGCGAGTGGTCGGACGAAATAAAGCACGGCCGCAGGGTCTTCTCGGACGATGATCGCCTCCTCACCGCGAGCGAGCCGATAATGCTCCGAAGGGCTCAGCCGGACGTTGATAACTAGCGGCCCCTCCGGCGTCGAAACCTCGGCCTGCCCGAAGTCCGCATCGACGCGGTCACTCCGGATGATGCAGGTGCGTCCGAGCATAGTTTCATTGCCATCGGTGCCCTGGTCGAACCGCTTAAAGACGCTGACCAGGGGCCAGAGCAAGCAGCGTGCGAGCAGGAGCCCAGGGACAAAGGCGGCCACGGCCAGAAGCAACCCAATCAGCAGGGTGGCTCCGGGGTTGAGGTAGTAATTACTCAGCAGAGAAATCGACCAGCCGCCGAGAGCGACCGCCGTCACTACCAGCATCAAGGGGAGCGATCGGAGGTGGGCAAAATCGAGCAGTCGCATCACGCCGCCGATGGCACCCCCGACGCTGCCGCCATCGGCATCAAAATCGTAGTCGAGGTCAAGGGCCGTCAGAGCGGACAAAATCCAATAAGTCAGGCACAGACCAACGAGCACCGTCCATGGAAGGTTATACCAGCGAAGTGCTTCCTGCCAAAGTTCCCCCATAACCGCCCTCCTTGGAAGACTAACTGAGGGAATACCAGCTTTGAGGCATTACGGAAGCCTAAAGTGAGGAAAGCGACGGCTAGACAGAATCTTTCCCGAACTGTCTCCGGTGGCGGGTTCTGCGGGGCTCTCGTCGGACACATTCGGCGGACTTTCCCAAGAAATCCGGGCGCGACGCAGGTCAGTAAACGTCGCGTTGGTAGCGCTTCGCTTTCTTCATCTCGGCCAGGTAGGACTCTGCCCCCTCCCGCGACGAGCCGCTTTCTTTGGCGACGATCGACAGAAGCGCTTCGTGGACATCGCCCGCCATCCTTGAAGCATCACCGCAGACGTAAAAGTAGGCTCCCTCTTCCAACCAGCGATAGAGGTCCTTGGAAGCCTCCAGCATCCGGTGTTGAACGTAGATTTTCTGTCGCTGATCGCGTGAAAAGGCAAGGTCGAGCCGACTCAGGGTTCCCTCGGCCAGAAACTCCTGCCATTCTGTCTGATAAAGGAAGTCCGTGAGGAAGTGCTGATCCCCAAAGAACAGCCAGTTCTTGCCCGTCGCCCCGGTCGCCTTCCGCTCCTCGACGAAAGCCCGGAACGGGGCCACGCCAGTGCCTGGTCCGACCATGATGACCGGCGTGGACGGGTCGGCGGGCAGTCGAAAGTTCTTATTCTGGTGGAGGTAGGTCAACAGGGTGGATCCGACCTCGACCCGATCGCTCATAAAAGTTGAGGCAACCCCGACCCGATCGCGCCCATGGCTGTGGTATCGGACGGCGGCCACGGTGAGGTGAACTTCACCGAGGTGGGCTTTAAGGCTCGAAGCGATCGAGTAGAGGCGCGGCGGCAGCTTCCGGAATAGACCCGTCAGCGTCTCTGGCGTCCATGGGGCTTGAGCGGGGAAGGCCTCGATGACATCGACGACCTGACGCCCCCACAGAAAGGACTTGAGTGCCTCCTTGCCCTCGGGCGCCAGCAGGGCAGCGAGCTGCGGCTGCGGAGCAATTTCCTGAAGTTTTCGCAACACCGCAGCCGTGGCGTTGGTGATGTCGAAATGGTGCAGCAACCCCTCCCGCAGGGCGACCGTTCCGCCCTCGGGGACGGTCAGCGGTGCCTCACCGGGCAGCCCCGCCGCACGGAGCAGCGCGTCCACGTCTTCCGGGCGGTTGGTCGGCACCACCGCCAACGCGTCACCGGGCTCGTAATGGAATCCCGACCCCTCCAGCCCGATTTCCAGGTGAAAGGTCTGCTTGCTCGAACCACGCCCATTCAACAGCACCCGCTGCTTTAGTGGGGCTGGAAACGGGTTTTTCTTGCCATAATCGACCTTGACAGCCACCACTGGTGGCGCGACGGCCACGCTTACCGAGGTAGCCGCTGCCTCCGCAGCATGGGCTCGCTCGGCGTCGGCGGCGATCTCCCGGATAACCCGTTCAGCCCACGCAACGTAAGAGGCCTCGTAATCCACATCGCAATCGACGCGCTCCGCCAACCGCTGGGCACCCAGCGCGGCCAACCGGGCGTCGATGTCCTTACCGGTCTGGCAGAACTTTTCGTAGGAAGTATCCCCGAGGCCCAACACGGCGAAACGGGAGGCCGACAGCTTTGGGGCCGCATCACTGAGCAAGGCCCGGACGAAGGGCGTAGCGGAATCTGGCGGATCGCCCTCTCCCCAAGTGCTGGTGATAACGAGCAACCGGGGCCAGTTCGCGAGGTCGCTGACCTTGGCATCGGCCATGTTGACGACCTTGGGGGCCAGGCCGCGCTGGGCGGCCAGCACTTTGGTCCGCTGGGCCAGCGCCTCGCTGTTTCCGGACTCAGTCGCGTAAAGGATGGTGACCTCGGTCGGGGCAGACAACTTGACGGCAGCAGGAATAACCCCCGGTGCCGCTGCGACCACCTTGGTTTGATGGCTGGACGCCAGCGACCCGAGCGTGCCCGAAAGGTAGCCGGAAAGCCAAATCGCCTGGTCGCGGGTGAGGTCTAGGGAGGCCAGCAGGCTGGCTTGGGCGTCAGAAAAGGGGTGAGGCGTAGAGAGGTTCATGCAAGCCGGACGAAGTGTCGGTCAAAAAAGGGGGTGGTCGGGAAATCGATACTGGGCAGGAAAGCGCGGAGTGTGAAAACAGGAATTACAACTCGTTTTCGGGCAGATTGACAACTCATTTCCCCCGTCATTAGCAGGGCGTTTAGCTTCCATAAGTGCATCGACGCGCCCTCATCTACCCCGAAACCAGATCGACCGGGCGCTACATGGCTCAAAGCCCCCTGAAGCAGACTGAATCAGCCCGTGAGGCCCTACCGCCCGGACCAGGCGCGGATGGACTCGCAGATGTAGGCCACCACGGCTTCCAGCGACTGGCTCCCGGTATCGATGAGGGAGGCCCCGTCGGGGCGGACCAGGGGGGCCGTGGCGCGGCTCGAGTCGCGCCGGTCGCGCTCGCCGATGAGGTCTGCTTGGCCGTCGGCAGCCCGCCGCTGTTGGCGAAGTTCAACGTCGGCTTCGAGGAAAAACCGCAAGGGTGCGTCCGGAAAAATCACCGAGCCAATGTCGCGCCCCTCCATGATGAGACCACCAAAACCCTCATCAGTGGCGATCTGGGCAAATCGCCGCTGATAATCGCGGAGGTAGGCCCGCACTTGGGGCCAGGAGGCGACCTGGGAAACCCGTGCGTTGACCTCGCCCGACCGGATGGCGGTTTCAGCCACAACCCCACCCCCGAGCACGACCACTGCCGACCGTCCAACCACCGTCCAGCCCAAATCCAGGGCACCGAGCACCGCAGCGACGGAATCGGCTGAAGGGGTGGAATCGGGTTCCGCCGGCCCATCTGCCGATGGAGGCAGAAATCCCGAGGTCAACAACGCCCAGGTGATCGCACGGTAATGCGACCCCGTGTCAACATGGAGCAAGTTGCAGATCTCGGCCACCCGCTTTGAAGTCGAGGATTTCCCTGCCGCAGCCCCCCCGTCCACCGTCACGACCAGCGAGGCCGATCCGCTTGGAAGGCCGTTCCGCGGTTCAACTCCCGGATTGCCTAGACCAACGGCGGAATACGCATTCATCAAGCCTGCTATCGATGAAAGCTGCCATCGCTGTCAACCGAATAGGCTGGCAATCGGTGCCGAGCCGCGCCTCTGGTGGCCCCCGCCCTCACGTCTGCAGGAGGCAACCGCCGTCCGCCCTTCGCTTGGCGCCTCCGCGATTCCAGAACTCCCTCGGCATCATCTTGCCGAGAAGCGGGTGCTTGATAGAATCTTGCCTTCTCACGACGATTGCGATGGACAACCGAGGGCGGGCATGGATTGCTCCAGGGATGTCTCGTCAGCTCATTTCTTCAGGGTCTTCTTTTGAAACACAGATCGGCTATTCTCGAGCCGTGGTGGTTGGGGATCTGGTTTTCGTCTCTGGCACGACCGGCTACGATTATGCCACCATGACGCTGCCCGAGGGCCTCGTAGCCCAAACTGAGCAGGCCTTTCGCAACATCGCTGCGGCCCTGGCCAAGGCGGATTGCAGCCTCGGCGACGTCGTGCGGGCGGTCTATGTCTTGCCCCCCGGCGAGGATTTTCAACTTTGCTGGCCCATCCTCCAAAAATACTTCGGTGAAGTGCGCCCAGCCATTATGATGATTACTGCTGGCCTGGCCGACCCTGGGATGAAGATCGAAATTGAGGTCACGGCGGTCAAGGGCTCGGCGAGTTAGGGTCATCATCCCTCACCTCAACGCCAGCGAATCCTCCCCCGGAGGTCGGCTCAGCAACTTCGCGTAAAGCAGGGTCGGGCCACACAACGCGGTCGTTC
>DAIQNO010000012.1:0-189 GCA_036788355.1 Opitutales bacterium
CATCCGATCACTCCTCATCGAACACGAAAAACATCTTGCCTAACACAGTTGCTTTCACCTGTCGCCCCGTTGGGGCTTGGATTTCATCTTTCGCCCCGTTGGGGCGTGAATGCAGCGGCGAACTTAACTCGCAGGACACTAGTGTCCTGCGAGTTAAGTTCGTTTAATTAACTGCTTGGTAGATCTTTT
>DAIQNO010000012.1:199-10600 GCA_036788355.1 Opitutales bacterium
AAAAACATCTTGCCTAACACAGTTGCTTTCACCTGTCGCCCCGTTGGGGCTTGAAGGCCCGAGCAGTTGATAAGGCTCACCCACGCAACTCGATGTCGGCTGTCACCTTTCGCCCCGTTGGGGCTGGAAGGCTTGGCATATTGGGCTACGAACTTAGCTCGCAGGACACGGGTCCTTTTTGTTCTAAGCCTTGCCGATTGCCTAAGGGTATTTTGCGACTAAAAGCTGCGATTACCAGGCTTGATGCGCGCAGGTCTAGGGGACTTGCGACAGAGAGCCGTGCAGCGGGCTATGCTGAGGTGAAATGTGGGAGTGGTTTTGGATGGTTCGCCACCCCTCGGGAGGCTTTCCGAAGCACCTTCTGCAAAGGTGCCTGCCGAAGCGGTTTTTCGAGAATCTGGTCGAAGAAGTGGCCTTGAAACGGGGCGCGGGTCAGGGAGGCTCCATGGGCCAGCAGCACCACTTGGGGGACCCCAACTTCTGGCCAACGGTGGGAGCGTACCAGGTGCTGCACTTGGCGAAGCACCGAAACGGGCGCCTGGAGATCCAGGAGGATGAGGTGAAAATGCCGGTTCTGCAACAGCTCGGCTAACTGGCGGATGTCGCCCGCAAACTCGGGGTGGTAGCCCATGTTCCGCAGCACCTCGGCGCAATGGCTCCGCTCCAGCAGCGAATTGGCCAACACCAGCACCTCCGCTGGAAAGTGATCCGCAAAAAAACCAATCTCCCCTGGCCGCGTGTCGGGAAATGGGTTGACCGAAAAACTTTCCGGCTCCACCAGGCTTAACGGGATTTCACTGACAAAGCAACTGCCGCCACCTGGGTTCTCCTCGACCCAGATGCGGCCATCCATCAGCTCGACAATTTTGCGACAGAGAGCCAAGCCCAGGCCCGTCCCGCCGTAAGAACGCCGCAGCGTCGCGTCAGCCTGACGAAAGGTCTCAAAAATATACTCTCGCGATTCTGGGGCGATCCCTGGGCCGGTGTCGCGAATCTCAAAACGAAAAGTGCGGTTGCGGAGGCTTCCGGGCACGGGGCGCGTGCGCACGGTGAGGGAGATTTCCCCGTGCTCGGTAAACTTGATCGCGTTATCGAGCTGCTTTAACAGCAGGCTGCGAAGCTCCTCGTGATCGGCAAAGACGTTGGTTGGCACGCACTCATCGACGTGCAGGGAAAACGCCAGACCCTTCTCGGCGGCATGGTAACGGGTGATTTCCGAAACCTCGTGCAAAATGATTTCCAAGTCTGTCTCCCGCATCGCCAGGAAGACGCGCCCGGAATCGAGCTGGGTGTAGGCCAAGACGTTATCCACCAGTTCCAAGAGCTGCTGCGCGTTGGAACGGATGGTATCGATCGAACTGGAGATTTCCTCGGGGTCGCGAGCCTCCCGCAGCAGGTCGGCGAAACCGATGATGCTGTTCAACGGTGTCCGCATCTCGTGGTTCATCAACGACAGAAACTCATCCTTGCTCTTGTTAGCTTCCTCAGCCATCGACCGGGAATTGCGCAGGTCCTCCTCATTCCGCACCCGATCCGTGATGTCGTTGACCAGCGAAGCGAAGCCGATGACCTCCCCAGAGTCGTTGATCAGCACCGAGTTGTGCCACTCACAAGTTACCACACGCCCATCCTTGGTCAGATTGTCATTCACGGAGATTTCCCCACCTTGGTGAGTCCGCAGGGCGTGAAAAATCCGATTGATCGACTCGACAGCACGGGGCCGCACCAGGCAGTCACTCCAATGGCGGCCGATGATCTCACCGGCAGCCCACCCAAAGATCCGCTCCGCCGCCGGGTTCCAACTCGTGATCACGCCCTCCCCGTCAAACTCGACAAAACCCATCGGGGTGCGCTCTACATGGAAAGCCAGGCGGCGCTGCGCCTCGCGATTCCGCCGCAAGGCATCAACCCGCACCGAGATGTTCCGACAGGTGACGATCAGTTGCCGGATTTCCCCATCGGCCTCCCGGATCTGCCCAATCGAGATCTGCGCCGGAAAAGCTAACCCATCCCCTGGGCGGAGTTGGCATTCAAAAGCGCACCTTCCTTCACGGAGCACCTGACTGACCACCGCAGCCGACAACAGCGGGGACACCGGATCGGCATTGAAGGCCTCGAGGTTGAGCAACGGCAGGGCACCCTGCGGAAGTCCCAAAAGCGTACGGGCCGCGAGGTTGGCCTCGAGGATGACACCCTGTAAGCTGACCTCCAGAACAGCCTCCCCCAGGGCCTCCAGACGCTCCTGCTCCTTGGACATGGGACCGGACTCCCGCGAGCGATGAAGGCGTGCGACGAGCTGGGCGGTGGCCGCAAAATCCTCCAAGAGGGGTAAAATCGCCACATGGGGGAGCGTCAAGACATCGCAAGCCCGAGCCAACAAGCCCGGCGCCACCACCACAAAGCACCGCAACCGCGTCTGGGCCAACGCCACCTGAACTGGCCCAAGCTGACCTTCCGCTTCGACCAAAACCATTACCAGCGTCTGCGCCGGTTGGATCTCAAGGGTCTGACCCAGGCTCTCAAACGAATACACCGCTAGCGGATAATCACTAAGCACGGCCCGCACTGCCGAGGCAAACCCAGGCAGAACAGCGTTTCCATACAATACCATGACTGGTCGGACGGGGCTTTCCGAAAAATTACTCAAGCTTGGTGACGATAAGCGAGTTTCTGAACCTCCGGCAATGCAAAGATTGGGTGATTTTTGGGATTACAGTGAAGACCCTAGTGTCCTCGACCGCCGCAGGAGGACTCCCTTCCCTCCATCCACCTGACTAGCTGAGCCGGGTCTGCCGGTCACCGTCGCTGGCGCCGATCGGCATCGTCGGCACCCTAGGACGATGCCTTGGCGGGCCTGGTGGTGGACTGGATGGCTGACCAACGGCGCAAAATGGCGGACTCGATCGCCTCCGGCGAGAGGCCATGCTGGGCCCGCAGGATGTCCACGCTGGAGCCGTGGTCGATGAAGCAATCCGGCCAGCCCAGACGCTCCAGCGGCGTCGGAGAGCCGGCATCCAGAAGGATTTCGCCGACCCCCGTTCCGAAACCACCGGTGCGGGCATGGTCTTCTAAAGTCACCAGCAACCCACAGGTGCGGGCGTGGGAGAGCAGCAGCTCGGCATCGATCGGCTTGGCAAAGCGGGCGTTGGTCACGCCCACGCTCAGGCCATGTTCGGCAGCGATCTGATTGGCTAATTTGAGGGCCACGGAGACCATCGGCCCCAGGGCCCAGATCATCACGTCATCACCCTCGCGCAGCAGCTCCGCCCTACCGATCTCGATCAGCTCTGGCGTGTCGCGCAAGTTTACCCCCTCCCCTGCCCCTCTCGGGTAGCGGATAAAGGCCGGGCCAGGATACTCCAGCCCCGTCCGCATCATGTCCACCAACTCCGCCTCGTCCTTGGGCTGCATGATCACCGTGCGCGGGATACCGCGTAGGTAGGCAATGTCGAAGAGTCCGTGGTGGGTTGCTCCATCATTGGGGGAGAGCCCCGCCCGATCCATGCAAAACAGCACATCCAAGTCCTGCAAGCAGACATCGTGGACAACGGGATCGAAACCGCGCTGGAGAAACGTCGAGTAAATCGCAACCACTGGCTTGAGCCCCTTGGTCGCCAGCCCCGCCGCGAAAATCACCGCGTGCTCCTCGGCAATCCCCACGTCAAAATACTGATCCGGGCACTGGTGCCGGAACTCGTTCAGGCCCGTGCCGGAGGGCATCGCCCCAGTGATCCCCACGACGCGCTTATCCTGCTGCGCGAAATCAATCAACGCCCGCCCGAAAACATCCTGATAGGCGGGCGGGGTCGGCTTGCCTTTCTTCGTCTGCCCCGTCGAAAGGTCGAAGGGGCTGGTGCCGTGAAACTTTTCCGGGTTATCCAGCGCCGCCGGAAATCCGCGACCCTTTTCGGTCAAAACGTGCAGCAACACTGGCTCATTGGCGTGCTTACAAAAATCGAGATACTGGTCGAGAAGCTTCAGGTCGTGGCCATCAATCGGCCCAATATAACGCAGGCCCAATTTTTCAAAGAGTGACGACTGGCGCCCGCTGAGCAGGTCCTTGGTGTCTTGCTTGAGCTTCGAGCCGAGCTTTTGCAGCGTCCGCCCCCCAGGGACGGCCTGGAGGAACTCGTGCAGGTCGCTGTGAAACCGGTTATACACCGGATTGGTGATCAGCTCGTTGAGGTAATGGGAAATCGCCCCGACGTTTGGCGCGATCGACCACTTATTGTCGTTCAGCACGACGATCAGCCGATTGGTCGCCCCGGCGATGTTGTTGAGCGCCTCCAGCGTGATCCCGCAAGTCAGGGCGGCATCTCCGATCACCGCGACAACGTGGCTCTCTTCACCCTTCAGGTCGCGCGCGGCAGCCATGCCCAGGGCTGCGGAGAGGGCTGTCCCTGCGTGCCCGGCCCCGTAGCAATCATGGGGGCTCTCCGCTCGGTTAAGGAAGCCGGAAAGTCCGTCCGTCTGGCGAATCCGGTCAAAAGCAGGCGTGTTTCGACCGGTCAGGAGCTTGTGGACGTAGCCCTGGTGAGCCACATCAAAAACAAAGCAATCTGTCGGCGTCGTGAAGTGGCGGTGCAGCGAGATGGTCAGCTCGACCACTCCCAGGTTTGGCCCCACGTGTCCTCCATTGACCGAGGTCGCTTCTAGGAGCCGAGCCCGGATTTCCTCGGCAAGTTGCGGCAGTTGATCGAACGAAAGCCCTTGGACGTCAGCCGGGCCGTGGATAGACGATAGAAGCGACATGGATGGGGATAAAACAGTATTCTGGAAACGCAGAGCTTGATCTGTCGTTAAGCAATCCGACTCGCGCCGGCCCTCTCAATCAAAGCACTAAACACTGAAAATGGGGGAATAAGCTACCGTTGGCAAGGCAGCAATCGACGACTGTAGCGCATTTTCTTCCACTGAGAAACGCCGAGGTCAAAGCGATCGAAAACCCGGGCTTGCGAAAGCCGATCGCGGAACGCAACCCTGTCACCAGCGATGAATGTTGAAACCGTGCGGGCCTTTTTTGACCAGACCCCCGTCATCGAGCACTACGCTCGGGCGGTCAACCAGATTGGCTTGTGGCAGTCCGAAGAACTGCTCTTTACCCAGTATTTTGGTCGCGAGGCCAGCCTCCTGGAACTGGGCTGCGGGGCCGGGCGCATCAGCATCGGCCTCTGGGAGCTGGGCTACCGCTACCTGTTGGCGACCGACCTCGCCAAGCAGATGGTCGCGGAGGGTCGCCGCATCAACCAGATTCTGGAGTATGGCGTCGCCTTCCAGACCGCCGATGCCACCCAGCTCCCCTTCGAGGATAATCTCTTCGACGGGGCGATCTTTGGCTTCAACGGCCTGATGCAGATTCCTCGGCGCGAAAACCGACTCCGCGCCCTGCGCGAAATCCGACGGGTGGTGGCCCCTGGGGCCACCTTTATCTTCACCACCCACGACCGCGAGAATCCCCGCAACCGCGCCCTCTGGGAACACGAGAAGATCCGGTGGGACGCGGGCCTTCAACCCCCCGAAGTGGATGAGTTCGGCGACCTCTACTGGGAGACCCCAGAAGGCGGCCCGATGTTCATCCACTCACCCACCCGCCCCGAAATGCTGGCCGCGCTTCAAGAATCTGGCTGGGAACCCGTCACCGATACGTTCCGCTCCGCCCTCTGCCTCGAAAGTGAACGCGTCCGCGACTTTAGCGACGACTGCCGCTTCTGGATCGTCCGCAAGCCCCACTGAGCCGGTTCTCGCGGTGATTTTGGCGAGGTCTCGAAAGAGAAGAGGGCTCGGGCCTCAAATCACCGGCTGGCGTTGGGCCTTTTTCGCGGATTTTTGGTAGAGCTTGCGGACAGCCTTATCGTGGCACAATTCCAAGCCAAGTCTCAATCCCGTCTCAAAAACGTCGCAGAAGCGCGGGTAGTCCTTAAGGTTCTCCAATAACCCCATGCGGAGCACGAGGCACCCAGCATCGTCGGGCCGGAGGCTTTGGGCCTGGTCGAAAACACCCAGAGCATCGACGGCACTGCCTTGTCGCTGGAGAAAACCGCCAAACCGCACCAGCAATTCAAAATCGTCAGGTGCCGCCGCGACTGCCTCCCGATAACCACGGCGGGCTGTCGTAACGTCACCGGAAAACTCGGCCACCCGGGCACCCAATACTAGCGCATCCAGCGGCGGAGCGAGGCTCAGCAACTGCCCTCGGAAGTCATCCGCGGTGGGCGATTGCCCCATCATCGAGAGTATCACTAGAGCATCCATCGCCTCGTCCAAGGCCGAAAGCAGGGTGCCATCGGGCGTCTTGATTTCACGGGAGCCGGAAGCGTAAGCGAGCAGGGCCGACTCGATGGTTCTGATTGCCACCTGCACCAAATCCGCAACCTGCTTTTCTGGAAGATGGTTCCCGTTGGAGCACTTTTGGCACTGCCCCATCACCCGAACCCGCCCCCCCAGCGGTAACAGCGGGATAAAGTAAAGGTGCCCCCAGCGACGCCCGGAGTAGCTCGTCTGGCGCCCGTATCGGCCGCATTGCCCACAACTCCCGAAATGGCGGACTTTATTTCGCCCACCGTAAATCCGCGACCCGTAAATTATCATGGTAGAGCCTAAAAATGGCGGAGGTTCGCCCCCGCGAGCCACCTTAAAAAACTCTATCTCGAGATTTTCTCTCCGCTTGCCTCCGGCTTCGCCGCCGATGACTCCGGTTGCCCTAGTCCGTTCAGCGGTGGGGCCGTTGGGTTTACGCTTGCACTTTGATGGAACGCGACCGACCTTCTTTCCTTTACTTAAACCGATGAGCTACAAGCTGTTTATTCCTGGGCCGATCGACGTGTCGGACAAAACACGGGCCGCCGAGCCACGTATTGGCCTTTTTATTGGCATCAATTGAACGATCCCTACTGGATCAAAGCCGGGTCATTGGAAATGTTAAAAACCGACCATCAGTTGAGAGTTTACCTTGACTGCTGTGCGTTGCAAAGGCGGTTTGATGATCGGTCACAACTGCGTATTCGTCTGGAATCGGAAGCGATTAACGCCATCTTTGAATTGTTCGAAGTTGGGTCTATTCTCTTGCTTAACTCTGAAATTCTTGAATTTGAACTCTCCCTGATTAACGATAGCGATCGACGCGATTTTTGCACTATTTTGTTGCGCCAGTCATCAGAAAAAATCATTGTGACTGACGCTATCGAAAGACAAGCCCGAGAAGCTATTGCGGCTGGGATCAAGCTTAGGGATGCCCTTCACCTGGCCTGTGCGATGGTTTCAAAAGCGGACTACTTTTGCACATGTGACGACAGACTCTACCGCTCCGCTAGAATCTTCGCGGCGGACTCGCTTAGAATTGTGAAACCGATTCAATTCATTGAGGAATTAGACCCATGACCATCACGGAACCTACAGTTGAAGAATTGACTCAGCGAGGACGGCAGGCACTCTGCCGCGAACTCGGAGTTGCAGGTGCTATTCGCTTCATGCAGCTTGCCAAGCCATCCCAGGGAAACTACACTGACGAAAGTTGCCAACTCTTTGAGGGTCAATCGCTGGATGAAGTTCTGGCGGCCATCAAGACGCGGCGCTGAGGCCACCGCTAGTCGGGTCTCCGGAGAAACTATTGGGACGATTCCGATGGTCTTTAGGTTAGTGAGCAATTTCATTGCCCAGGTGACCCCTCGGCCTTAACCGGAGCCTTTTCAGAATCACGGTGCCGAAGATCGCTGCCATTGGGCTCGATCACTCACCCTGCCTCGTGGACGCAGATTCCTCGATGACTGACTTTTCCGGTTTGAGCTTGCGCCCACAGGGGACCGGGGGTGGATTATTAAGGTTTACTTAAACCGATGAGCTACAAGCTGTTTATTCCTGGGCCGATCGACGTGTCGGACAAAACACGGGCCGCCCTGACCAACTGGACGATGGGGCACCGTTCTTCCGACTTCGTTGCGCTTTACCAGGGGATGCAGCCGCGCCTTCAGCAGCTCCTCTTCACGCAAGACCCGGTTTATCTCTGCACGAGCTCGGCTTGGGGGGCGATGGAGGGTGCCTTGCGGAATCTCGTTGGCAAAAAGGTGCTAAATTGCTGTTCCGGGGCTTTTTCGGATAAGTGGTATGATGTTTCCCTTCGCTGTGGGAAGGCAGCGACCCGCCTGCAGTATGAGTGGGGCACCCCGGTTGATCCTGAGGACATCCGCCGCGAGCTGAGCACGGGTGCCTACGATGCCATCACCCTGATCCACAACGAGACCTCGACCGGCACCCTGAACCCGCTCAAGGAGATCATGGAAGTGCTGCGGGACTTCCCGGAGGTCATCAGCATCATCGACACGGTCAGCTCGTTTTCGGCCCTTCCGATCCCCAAGGATGAGTGGGGCATCGACGTCATCATCACGGGCTCGCAGAAGGCGCTCGCCTTGCCTCCCGGCCTGGCATTGATGACGGTTTCCCAGCGGGCGCTGCAACGGGCGGCAACGATCGAGGGACGCGGTTACTACTTTGATTTTATCGAGTTCCAACAGAACCATGAAAAGGGCATGACGCCGTCCACCCCGGTCGTGCCGCTATTTCACGCGCTGAATAGCAAACTGGAGGATATTTTCGCCGAGGGCCTGGAGGCCCGCTACGCCCGCCACGAGCGCCTCAACAACCTGCTGCGGACCTGGGGTGAGCGCCATGGCATCCGGCTGCTTCCGCCGCCCGCCTACGGCTCCAAGACCCTCTGCTGTTTCCGCAATGAACACGGCATCGACCTTTCTGGCCTCCGCAAGGCCCTCAAGGCCGAGTATCACTGCGACATCGACGGCGGTTACGGGAAAATCAAGGACAAGACCTTCCGCATTTCGAATATGGGCGATGAAACGGACGCCACGATCACCGACCTCACCACGGCCCTCGACGCCCTTCTGCCGCGCTTCCTCGGCAAAATGTCGAAGTAAGGCGGTGGATTGCGTTGCCCAACGGTGATGCGCGCCACTTCACGAGGCCTTTCACCGTCCCGCCCTGCCGCCATGCGAACTGTCACCTTAAACGATGAGCATTGCCGGAGTTGCGCAGGCGATGAGGGTCAGTTGGCGTCGGTCGTGGCGTTTCTGGATGGTCTGGGGCGATGGGTGGTGCCGCCAGGTGAACTGTCGGTGGCTCTGCTGGACGAAGCCGCCCACTGCGAGCTGCACCTGCGGTTTCTGGCGGACCCAACCCCCACGGACGTCATCACCTTTCCGGGTGACCCCGACGACGACCTGGCGGGCGAAATCATCCTGAATGCCGAGCTGGCCTGTCGCGAGGCTGCCAGCTACGGCCAGACCCCCGGTGAAGAGCTGGCCCTCTACTTCGTGCATGGGTGGCTGCATCTAGCAGGATTGGACGACCACGATGAGCTTAGCCGCTCCGTCATGCGCTCAGCTGAGGCGGAGCTGCTTTCCGCCTTGCGCGAAGCAGCGCTGATGCCCAACTTCGAGTCGCGATAAGCTGGCGAAGGGAGGGCGATTCGGGATTTCCGGAACTGCCCATAACCTCGACTGACGGAGTCGCGAAGCCCACCATGAAATTTTTCGATAAACAGAACGCCGTTCGCGAGCTACGCAATGGCTTCATTGCGGGGATCGCTCTCCTACTGCCGATCGTGGTCACGGTTTTCGTGATTCACCTCCTCGCGACTAAAGTGGGTGAACCGGCCGCCCGGTTTTTGCTGAAGATGTTTTACCCGGACGTGACCTTGCGGGGCACGGCCATCGTTTACGCGATCAACCTGGCCTCAACGGTGGTAGTCTTTGTCGCGGTGACGGCGCTGGGCTTTTTCTCACGCTACGTGATCGGGAAGTGGGTGCTGGGCCTCGGCGAGCGGCTGATTACGGCGGTGCCAGTGGTCAATGTCGTTTACAGCACCGTCAAGCAGATCGTGGATACCTTTTCAGAACAGCAGAAGGCAATCTTTCAAAAGACGGTGCTGGTGGAATACCCGCGCAACGGCATGTATGCCATCGGTTTCTTAACCAGTGACTCCAAGGGTGAGGTGCAAGAGCGCACGGGTAAAGTGGTGGTTAACGTCTTTGTGCCGACCACCCCCAACCCTACCAGCGGCTTTTTGTTGATGGTGCCGCGGGATGACGTGGTGGACCTGGAAATGTCGATTTCCGAGGGGATGAAGTTGATTATTTCCGGTGGTGCTGTG
Organism: Opitutales bacterium; assembly: GCA_036788355.1. Taxonomy (GTDB): domain Bacteria; phylum Verrucomicrobiota; class Verrucomicrobiia; order Opitutales; family Cerasicoccaceae; genus DAIQNO01. The sequence continues at coordinate 10,359 of DAIQNO010000012.1, forward strand.
ACGCCTCCGTTTCCCCGGCTGCCCCTCGTTACAGCGGCTGAGAAACGGGCTGGGCGTAGCGGCAAGACCGACCCAGAATCCAACGCGGAAGCCCCCCTGATCCCAGAACCTGCGACTCGGAGCGCGACCGATGGGGTTGCCCCGCCGACCAGTGTCCTCCCGCAGCTCCTTCCCGGCCAGCCGAACGCCTAAAGCACCGCTCGACCGTCTCGGCTCCCGGCTTCGGCGGGTGTCGTTGCCAG
>DAIQNO010000012.1:10610-18847 GCA_036788355.1 Opitutales bacterium
GTATGGTTGGTCGCGCGTTCGCGGACGCAGCCATTCTCGGCTGCGCCGCCGAGCACATAAGTGCTTGGCTCCGGACGCGATCGCGCACCCGGGCGCGGGTCGTTGCCAGCCGCCGGTCGCCTGCTAGCCATCCTCGATCGACAATGAAGAAGACGCTGTTGCTAGTCTCCCAAGTTTACGTGCCTGACCCTGCTGCCGTCGGGCAGCACATGGCCGATGCGGCAGTGGCGATGGCGGCCCAGGGCTGGCGGGTGCTGGTCTTTACAGCGAATCGAGGCTATGACGACCCCAAGGAACGGTTCCCTGGGCGGGAGTTGCTCCACGGCGTCGAGGTGTGCCGTCTGCCCTTTTCGTCGATCGGAAAGCAGACCATCGCGCACCGCCTGGTCGGTCAGCTTTCCTTCTGTATCCAGGCCTTTCTGCGCGGGCTTTTCGTCCGTGGCTTGGACACCGTGCTGGTGACGACCTCTCCGCCGATGGGCAGTGCTGTGGGTTGGGCGCTAAGCCTCTTCCGACGGGTGAAGATACGGTTCTGGGTGATGGACATCAACCCGGATCAGACCGTGATCCTGGGGCATGCCAAGCCAGGGGCCTTCACGGTCAAGCTGTTCAACTGGTTCAACCGGCGGATCCTCCGCAGTGCGTCCTCGATCATCGTCCTGGACCGTTTTATGGCGCGGACGATCGAATCCAAGGCTCCGGAAGCAGCGGCCAACATCGTGACCCTGCCGCCTTGGCCCCTGGAGGATTACCTGGAACGGGTCGAGCACGAGGACAACCCGTTTCGCCGGGAGCACGGCCTCGCGGGGAAGTTCGTGGTGATGTATAGTGGAAACCACAGCCTCGCACACCCGTTGGACACGCTGCTGGAGGCTGCGTTGCGAGTGCAGGACGACGAGCGCCTGGTCTTCCTCTTCGTTGGCGGAGGCCGCGGTAAGGAAGCCATAGAGAAGGTGATCGCCGAGCGTTCACCCCGGAATATCCGCTCCTTGCCTTACCAGCCGCTCAATCAGATCAAGTTTTCCCTCTCGGCGGCCGATCTCCACCTAGTCGCGATGGGGCCGGAAATGGTTGGCATTGTCCACCCCTGCAAATTTTACGGCGCGATGTCGCTGGCGAAGCCCATCTTGTTGCTAGGGCCTCGCCAATGCCACATCGGCGAGGTTTTGGATCGCTTTGACTGCGGTTGGGTGATCGAACACGGCGATGTCGATGGTGCCGAGAAGCTCCTACGGTCACTGCCCGACCTTCCCGACGCAGCTCTGGCGGCCAAGGGGGCCGCAGGGCGGGCCGCTATCGCCAGCGGCCTGAGCAAAGAAGCCCTCTGCCGCCAACTCGGGGAGGCTTTGGTGCGCTAGAATGTTCCCTTGCGTTCTCAACGCGACCGATGGACAGTCCTTGGCTTTATGGATAAAAAGAACCTGATTATCGGCATTGCGCTGATCGGAGCGGCCTTTGCGTTGATGGTAACGCAGTCGCCTGTGCCGCCGGAGCCGACGCCTGCGCGACCAGCCACCACGGAGGCGGCCCCGAGCCCGACGCCGTCGGCACCGGAAGCCGGTGAGCGCCAGATGTTTTCCGGTGAGGAAACGGCACCGGCGGAGCGCTCGGGCACCGACGCTGGCATCTTTCAGCGGGAATCCGATCCTTCCAGAGATCTGTTGGTGGAGACCGTCGCGGCAGCTATCGACGAGTTGGTCATCCTCGACAACGGCACGATCCGCGTGGCCTTTACCAGTGCTGGGGGGGCGATCCGTTACGTGGAGTTTGTCGCCGATCGGGCCGGCCGCCTGGCCTACCCTGAGACGCTCAACGGGGATAGCCCGTACCGATTCAACCGGGGGGCGGATGTGCCCGCGCTGGCCATCAGCCTGGCCACCGGAGCCGACGGGCGTCCGCAGGAGTTCGCGCCGCAGTATCGCGTGCTCGATCGCGGGCCGCGGCACGTCGTTTTTGGCTACCGCGATGCGAGCGGAGGCCGGATCGTCCGCTCCTACGAGCTTCAGGGTCCAGAGAGCACGATCGACCCCTACGTTATCGCCCACGACACCAAGTTCATCAATGACCAGGCCGAGCCGCTCAACCTGAGCCAGATTTACCTCAATGTCGGCACCGCGCCACCAACTGAAGGCGACCAGGCGGATGAGTTTCTGAACTTCGGCTATGATCGAGACGGGAAGACCAAGTTTCTGCGTTCCGGTGAGTTTCGGGCCAGCGGCGGGTTTCTGGGGATCGGCTCACGCCCGGCACGGCCTTTTCTGATGGAAACCTTCGGCGCCGCATCGCTGACCTGGGCGGCGGTCAAGAATCAGTTTTTCACCTCGGTGCTGACTCCGGAGACGCTGCGCGGGAGTGGCTACTTTACCAGACCGGTAGACCTTAGCTCGGGCATGACCGAGGACATCGGTCGTTCCACCGGTGTCACCGGTGCCCTTAGCTTTGACCTCGGTCGGCTGCCACCGGGTGGCGAGCGCCTCCTGCGGGCTACCTATTACGTCGGCCCAAAAGAGTTCTTCCGGCTGGACAGTCTCCCGGGCAACCAGGACGAGGTGATGCAGTTCGGCTACATGGGGGTGGTCAGTAAGTTCCTCCTCCTCTGCCTGCGCGGCTTGCACGACCTGTTGTCACCGATCAGCGGAACGTGGGCGTGGGGTTTCGCGATTATTTCGCTGACGGTCATCATCAAGGGTATTTTGTGGCCGCTGACGCAGGTTCAGGTGCGCTCGGCGAAGCGGATGGCGGAACTTTCCGCTCCGATGAAGGCGATCAACGAGAAGTATAAGGACGACCCCACGGAGCGGCAGAAGGCGATCATGAAGCTCTTCTCCGACCACAAGGTGAACCCGGCGGCGGGGTGCCTGCCGATTTTAGTGCAGATGCCGATCTTCATCGGGCTGTTTTTCATGCTGCGGACGTCCTCCGAGCTGCGCTTTGCGCCCTTTCTGTGGATGTCCGACCTTTCGGTGGCGGACACCCTTTTCATGCTGGGGCCGATTCCGTTCAACCTGCTGCCGTTGTTGATGGGCGCGGCTCAGGTGATGCAGATGCGCCTCACGCCGTCCCCGTCTGCCGACCCAGCGCAAAAGGCGATGCTCCAGTTCATGCCGATCATCTTCCTGGTGATCTGCTACAGCTTCCCTTCGGGCGTGGTGCTCTACTGGACGGTGCAGACCGCCCTCGGGGTGCTCCAGCAGCTCATCACCAACCGGATTAAGGACACGGAAGACATCAAGATCGAGGCGGAGCTGGCCAGTGATGCGGCCAAAACTAAGGGCAAGGGTGCCAACGCTCGCCCGGCCAGCGGCCAGGTCACCCAGCCCACCGCCAAGTCCGGCGCCAATCCGGGGGCCACCGCCCTCGCCAAGAGCCCTGCTCCGAAGCCGACCGGCAACGCTGCCGGGCAACGCCCTCAGCAACGTAAACCCAACCAGCGCCCCAAGCGGAGGCGCTAGAAGCCTCCGAGGGTGCCTAAAGCGCGGCCTCGGGCGTTACCCGGCGGCGCAACGGCACCACCCAAAACGGGAGCGCGTTCAAGGTGCCTGACTCAGGGCCGCTGAATGATCTCAATCTCGTAGCCCTCCGGGGCGTCGATAAAGGCGATGATCGAACCGCTGGAAGTGCGCTGGGGGGCTTCGCTAAAGGGCACGCCTACAGCCTCCAGGTGGGCCGAGAAAGCCTGCATGTCAGCAATTTGAAAGGCGAGGTGCATCAGGTCGGGCTGCACCTGCACGGGGCCTGACTGCGGGTAGTAGGTGATTTCGATCAGTTCCTCACTGCCCGGCACCTGCAAAAAGGCCAACTTACTCCCGCGTGGCGACTCCTTGCGATCCACAACCGTGAGCCCCAGAACGCGGGTGTAAAACTCCAGGGTGCGCTCCAGGTCATCGACGCGCATCCGGGTGTGAAGCAATTTCTGCACAATCTGAGGGGTTTTCATGCCATCAGGGCTACCGACGGCCTCGGCGCTTGGCGAGCGGAAAGGGCGAAATCCGCCAGGAAACGGGACTTCTGACCAGAAATCGCGAGAGAATAGGCTGCGGGGCTAGAACCGCTCGGCCTGGTGAGTGGTTTTCGGCCTAAGCACCAAAATTGTCGCCAAAGGCGGCTGCGGTGTTTCATGTTCCGGGTTTCTGTCCGTCGAGAAACCTCCCAACCCCTCCCGACCATGGATTCCGTTGCCATCATTTTGATCAACCGCGACCGCCCGGATCTGACGGATCGGGTGGCCGAGCAGGTTCGGAGCATGGGTGCGGGTCTGGAGGTCCAGCTCTTCGTGGTGGAGTGCGGGAGCCGTCCCGAAGGCCGGTCGCGTTACGCGACGCACCACTTTCGGGATCGCGACTACCGCGGTCGCTATTACGGGTTTAACCAGGGTCTGAAGTTTGCCCACCGGGTGCGGCCGCAGTGGGATTACTACTGGTTTTTGGTCAACGACATCCACTTTCCGGAAGGCCAAGACACCCTCCGGCTCCTCTGGGAGTCGATGCAGGAAGCCCCTCGGATGGCAGTGATCGGCCCCGGTGAGCCCGAAGCGGAAGACTACCGCGGCTGCCGACCGGTGGAGGGCCGCCGCTGGCAGAAGGCGGCGACGGTTCACGGGTTAGCCTGGCTGATGCGCGGGGAGGCTCTGCGCGAGGTGGGGTATTGCTCACCGAGGTTTCGCTACTCGCAGGGGGCATCGACGGAACTGGCCTACCTGCTCTATCGCGCCGGCTGGTTTCTCGCCTATGCGGGTGACGCCGTGCTCTACCACGATCAGTCCGGCAGCACCTACGGAGTGGTGACGAAAATCTCCCGCCATGAATACCACCGACGGGCCCGCGCTTTCGCGTCACGCTACCTCCGGCGGAAATATGGTCGCGACTGGGATGCCCGCTTTGCCACCGCCCTACCGCCCGACGTGGCCGAAAACACCTTCCCCTGGCAGCGGGCCGTCTGGGAGAAAGAGCTACCGCGCAACTGGAAAGAATTCTGCCCGTGGTTCTGGGCCGCCGGCTCCTGGGTGAAACAGCGCCTCCGGGCCCTGCGTCGCCTGCTCACCCGGCGTGGAGAATCTTGAAAATGGCACCCACGGATTTCACGCCAACGGCAGCGCGAGCTGCTTCTGCAGGGGAAAACAATCCCCCTGGCCGAGGGCAACCGACCGTGCCCCGAAACAACGACCTCGCGGGGCGTCACTTACGGGTTTTGATTCTGTCGGCCAGTGACGCCAAGGGCGGCGCCGCGCGGGTGGCCCGCCAGACTGCCGAGGGCCTTCTGGCGGCGGGCCATTCAGTGGAGCTGCACGCCTCCTCGGTGGCCCAACCGGCCCCTTTCGTTCACCCGCTTCCACCGGTCTGGCCAGTCGTTGACCCGATGTCAGGCAGAAATCGCCCTGACGGGGACAGCACTGCCAGAGGCCGGGTAGGTGCCTTACTGCAACGCTGGCAGCGGCGATTTTGGCCGGGCCTTTGGCAGCGGTTCCTTAAGATGGCTGGGTGGGAGACCCTCAACCTCGACAGTCCCTTTCCGCGCTCGCTTGGAAAGGCGCTTTTGGGGCGTTTCGACGTCATCCACCTCCATGACCTGCCGAGCGGTTTCAACCTCGCCCACCTGCCGTGGCTGACGCGCCAGGTGCCGACGGTCTGGACTATCCACAGTATGGCACCGCTGACCGGAGGCTGCCTCTACGCCTACGGCTGCCCGCGCTGGCGGGCCACCTGCCACCATTGCCCGCAATGGGGCCAGTGGCCGCTGCACTACCTGCGGCGCGACGCCTCGCGCGAGGTGCAGTGGCTACGTCGCTGGTTCTACCGGCGCTCCCCTGCCCTTTTCCCGGTCGGCGTGAGCCCGTGGATCGCCCAGTGCATCCGCGAAAGTGTCCTCGGGCAGGCTAAGCCGCAGCGGGTCCGGGTGATCGAAAACGTGGTCGATGCCGCGCAATTTTTCCCGGAGGATCGCCTAGCTTGCCGGGCGGCCCTGGGCATCCCAGAGGGGGCTTTCGCGATCCTCTTTTCGGTAGCGGGCGACGTTCGCGACCGTCGTAAGGGCCTAGACATTATCGAGGCGGCCTTGCAACACTGGCTGTCATCGGAAGATGGCGCAGCCGCGAATCACGGGCTGTTTCTGTTGCCCACGGGCATCAACCGCTCACCGCAGTTGTCGGAGATTTTTCAAGGGGTTCCGGGCCGCGCCCCGGCGCACCTGGAGTCCCATGCCGAGTTGCGGGCCTACTACTCCGCTGCCGACGTCGTCTGGCACCCAACGCGGGCCGATACCTCTTCGATGGTCGCCCTGGAGGCTTTCGCCTGCGGGACGCCGGTGATTGCGGCGGCAGTCGGCGGCGTGCCTAGCGTCGTGCAGCACGAAGTCAACGGGCTGCTGATCCCGCCAGAGGATCCCACCGCACTGCTGACCGCCACCCGACGGCTGATGACTGAGCCTACTCTCCGCGAGCAGCTCCACCTCGGAGCACTGGAAAGCGCTAGAACCCGCTCCATCGACCGCTTGGTGGCCGACACGCTGGCGGTTTACGGCGAGGCTCGGGTGGCTTGGCAGTAAAGGTAGCGTCGGTCGTGGCTCTTTGTGACACGGGCCGATGGCAGTAGCACCCTAAACAGCCACTGGCTCGGTCAGCACCGCTTCGGGCAGGGAGGTGCGGATGCGGGCGCAGAGGGTGGCTTCGAGGGTGTAAAGGCCGTAGTAGGCGCGGTTGATGTAGATGGCGTTGGCATCGCCGCGGGAGGTCGTGATTTTGTCCAACTCCTTATCCTTACGGGTGCGTTCCGAAAAATCGTAGATCTCGCGGACGTAGCTCTCGTCGCCGAAGTCGAACTCCTTTTCCCGGAAGGGCCGGGAGAGCAGGCTGACCGACTCATAGTAAACCGTGGCGAGCTTGCGGCGGATCTGCGGGGTGTCGCCTGGGCGCAGGAGGTCGAGGTCTTCCAGCATCCGCTCGAAATTCACGGCATTGCTGACCCTGGCGTTGTCCATCAGGGAAAAATAACGGTGGTAAAAGTCGTCGGTCAGTTGCTTCACGCAACCGAAGTCGATGATCCAAAGCTCCCCGTCTTTGACGAAGAAGTTACCGGGGTGCGGGTCGGCATGAAACGACCGCAGGGTGTGAACCTGGAAGTGGTAAAAGTCCCAGAGCGCCTGTCCGATGGTGTCACGCTCTTCTTGCGACGGGTCAGTCGCGACCCACTTATCGAGGGTCAGCCCATCGACCCAGTCCATGGTCACGACCCGTTTTCCGGAAAGTTCCGGGTAATACTGGGGGTAGCGGGTGTTGGGAATGTGGGCAGAGGCCGCCGCCATCTCCATGGAACGGCGCAGTTCCAGCGGGTAATCAGTCTCCTCCAGCAGCCGGGCCTCAACCTCCTTCAGATAGGGCTCCAAGGCCGCCGCATCGAGGTTGAAGAGGCGCATCGCGAAGGGCTTCACCATCTTGAGGTCGCTGCGGAGGCTTTCCGCCACGCCCGGATACTGCACCTTGACGGCGTAGTCTTTCCCATCCTTGCGGGCCTTGTGAACCTGGCCGATGCTCGCTCCGGCGACGGCCTTTTGGGTAAACTCATCGAAAATCTCCGTCGGAGCCTTGCCGGTCTCGCGCTTAAAAGTCTGGACCACCAGCGGGTAAGAGAGCGGCGGCGCGGAATAGTAACTCTTCTGAAACTCGTTGGCGTAAGGAGCCGGCAGGATATTCTTATCCATGGACAGCATCTGCGCCACCTTCAGCGGGCTACCCTTGAGCTTCGAGAACGTGTCGTAGGTGAGGGCCGCGTTAGCACTGTCGAGGTCGACCTTAGCCTGCGCGTCGAGCGCTGCGTCACCCTGATTCAGCGTTTTCTGAACGTTGTATTTCGCGTAATTCAACCCGATACGCGCCCCGGTGCCGACCAAAGACGCGGCGCGGGTAAACTTGTGCTTAGGAATAGAGTTTTGTTCTTTCACAGAAAAATAAGGTTGTTATCGCGAAACTACGATTTCTTAGAAGTGAGCGGACGGAAGTAGTGAGATTGATAAACCTGGCCACGCAAGCGAAAGCCTTACATCGTTACACCGAGCGACCGATCAGGAACTTGGCGAGATCGAAGGCAGAATCGAAAACTTGGCTCCGGGCGCCGTCGCAGAAGGTGTTGACGGTTTTTTCGATCAGGGCGTCGGTATCCTCAAAGCGGTCGCTCTCATCCTTTAGGTTATAGTCCACCAGGAACCGAAACGCGGCTAAAAGCAGGTTGGGGTAGCGGTCGGAGAGC
>DAIQNO010000013.1:0-6814 GCA_036788355.1 Opitutales bacterium
TGCCCAAAAAATGCGGAAGGCAGCGAAAAACCTCTTGACGCAGGTGGGGCGGGTCGTCATTTTCCAACTTTTCCATGAATCCGAAGACCACTCTCGCCAAATACGACGCCCCGAAACAATGGTTCATTGTGGACGCGAGCGGCCAGACGCTCGGTCGCTTGGCGGTGAAAATTGCCAACGTCTTGCGCGGCCGTCACAAGGTCGATTACACGCCCTTTTTGGACACGGGCGACTACGTGATCGTCATCAACGCTGACAAAGTGGTGCTGACCGGGAAAAAGGAGCTCGATAAGCGCTACATGTTTTACACCGGATGGCGCGGCAATGAGTATTATCGCTCGGTTGCCTACTTCCGCGAGCACAAGGCAGGTTTCCTGATTACCCACGCCGTCAAGGGGATGCTGCCCCGCAGCAAGCTGGCCCGCAAGATGATGCTGAAGCTCCGGGTGTTCCCCGGTGCTGAGCACGAGCACGCCGCCCAAAACCCGATCCCCTTCCCTTACTAGACCTTTCTGACCAGAGCCCCAGGTCCAGCCAATCACCTTCATGAGCGTTGTCACCAACCCAGTTTACATTGCCGTCGGTCGCCGTAAGACGGCTTCCGCCCGCGTGCGCCTGACCCTCGGCACCGGAAAGGTGACGATTAACGGACGCGACCTCGAGACCTATTTCCCGACCGAAATGTCCCGTCGCGAGGCCCTCAAGCCTTTTAACACCACCGAGCAGGTCAACCAGTTCGATGTGCGCGTGCTCGTGCAAGGTGGCGGTACCACCGGCCAGTCGATCGCTGTGGCCCACGGGATCGCTCGCGCCCTCCAGAAATATAACCCCGAGCTGCGAACCACGCTGAAAAAGGCCGGGCACCTCAAGCGGGATCCTCGCGCCAAGGAGCGGAAGAAGAGCGGTCAGCCTGGAGCACGGAAGCGCTTCCAGTTCTCGAAACGCTAAACTTCGGAGTTTTCAGTCCCCCCGAAGTCGGGAAAGGTGTCGCAGCTTGTTTCTTGCTGCCCACCCCAATCTCATCCAAAAGAGCCGCATTATCCGGCTCTTTTTTGTTGTTCAGTGGTCGCGATCGGGGACTCAACCTGAGGTCGCGTTGGAGATCCCCGGCCCGAGCAGGCAACGCTAAAGGACAAGAACCACCCTTGACTGATGGGCTCTGACGCTTCCAGCACGGCGACCAAGCCGGGTGCCTTGCTGCCCGATCAACGAGACCGCGACCTCTTTACCGGACGACTCGACCGCAACTACTCGGTCATTGCCCCAGCCGGCGTCGGTAAGACGACCGCCATCGTCGGACGGATGGCCACGCTGGCCCGCCGATTTCGGAGTGCCCCCGCCGTGCCCATGGCATCGCCTTCAGGGGCATCGACCCCGCCGCACGGCCAGCTGGTCCTGGTCACCTACGCCCGTAAAGCGGCGGAGGAGATGCGGCAGCGCACCCATCGCGCCCTCCGGGAGTCCAGCGGGCCCCTGCCCCACCGGGATGCGCTAGACGGGACGTTTTTCGGCACCATTCACAGCTTCTGCCTCGACCTGGTGCGTCGCTTTGGCGGGCGTCTCGGTTGGCCCAGCCAGGTCGAGATGGTCGAAACCTCGCAGCTCGAGCCGCTCTGGCTGACCTTCCTGCGCCAACATGACCGTCTGCTGGCCGACTTCCCCGAAGCAACCCACGCGGATCTGCGCCGTTGGCTGCCGATCGCGGAGGTCGTCGCGCTGGCGCAGAGCCTGCCCATCACGCTCTCGCCCCTGAAGTTGGCCCTCTCCCCCGCCCCGCCGCTCCGACTTAACGAAGTGCTCAGCTACGTGCCCGCCAACGGGAGGCTAAGGAGGGGCGTCGGGAGCCACCAGATCGCCCTCGCAGACTGGCAGCACCGACACCAGCAACGGGAAGACTTCCTCGACCTGCCTGATTACAGCGGCAAGGACGACGACTACCGAAGTTTGATCGAAGAGGCCTTCCGTGAGGTTGAGCAGTGGCGCTCGGGCGCGGCGACGCTGCTGACCAGCCACTACGGCCAGCTTTTTGGGCAGTTTCGGCTCAATCAAGGACAGGTCACCTACGATGACATGGTGGAGCTGGCCGCGCACCTCGTCGCGCAGCCAAAGATTGCCCCGCAGTTGCAACAGCTCGGCTACCGCGTGATCGTCGACGAGGCGCAGGACACCACCCGCCAGATGTTTCGGGTGCTGCTCAGTTGCGCGATGCCGAGAGGCTTCAAGGGAGACCCCTTTACCGCCATCGACCAGCTCGAACCGGGGCGTTTCTGCATGGTGGGCGACCCCCAACAGGCCATCTACGAGCGCGCCGACCTCCCTGCCTACCTTCAGCTCCACGAAGCGCTCGCTGGTAGTCCCCACGGCGACGCACTCCAGTTTACCGTGACCATGCGCTGCCCCCAGGCAGTGGTTGCGGCGGCCAACGCCCTCTTTCCCGAGATCCTGAATCGCCGCGACAACGACCACCGCCCTGGGTCGCAAGTAGCCTACGTACCCCTCTCCGCCCGCGAAGAGGCCCCACTGGGGCGGGTGGAGGCTTGGGTGGTGCCGGCAGACCTCAACGACAGCGTTCCGATCGACCCTGGGCAACCCGACCGCCCCGGAGACGGCGCAGCCTTCACGCCCACGCACCCGCCCAGTCGCACCTTCAGCAACCAAGCCGCTCCGCCAAAAGGCAAGGCTGGCGACTCAATCTCCTTAAAACGCGCCGGGGTATCCTCAAAAATGCGGGGAAAGTCTCCCCCCGACGCCTCCCCAGAGCGCACCGATTCATCGGAGAACGTCAAGACGCCAGAGCTGGCCGTCCGCGAGGGCGCAGTGATCGCCGAGCGGCTGACTGAGCTGGGCACCGCCGGGCTGGGAATCGCTGACTGGCGGGAATTGGCGATCCTCCTGCCCCGCAAGGAGGAAATCCCCAAGGTGGCCGCAGCCCTCGCGGCCGATGGCATCGACTCCCAGGCGCACTCCGGGCAGGCATCGCTGTTGGAAAACCCCGCCTGCGCGTGGTTTCTGGCGTGCCTGACGGTGCTGGCCCACCCCAGCGACGCCTGGGAGATTTCCGGCCTCCTGCGCGAGGCCGGAGGCCTCACAGACGGCGAAATTGCCCGTTGGCGCGGGCTTCCCGGCTCGATTCCCCGCCCATTGACCATCGCCGTCCCACCCCAGATCGATCAGAACTCGCCGACTGCCGACGCTGACGCCCGGGTAGTCGAGGAGTTGGCCGCGCTGCATTCCCTCTGGCGCAGCACTCAGGGTTGCCCGCTGCTGGTGGTCGGGCGGGCGATTCTCGATCAATGGGGCCTAACAGCGCGGCTCGCTGCCTTGCAGCCGCAATTTCCGGACACCGACTTCGGAGAAAAACTCCGCTACCTCCTGGAGGAGCTGCTGCTCGCGGATAAAGCCCAACTGACCCTCGCCGAGGCGGCTCAGGAGCTGAAGCGCCGGGCCGAGTCGGCCGAGCGCGAAGCCCCCGCTCGCCCCGGAGCCGTGCAACTGCTGACCTACCACAAGGCCAAGGGCCTGGAGTGGCCCGCAGTGATCCTCGCCGGGCTATTTCGCAGCCTGAACCCCGGCACGGGGGGTGCCTACCCCCGGTGGGAACCCGGTTTCGCCAACCAGCCGCCCAACGTCGTGTTGCAGAAGTCCGAGGAGCGGCGTCACGACCTCAAGCACCTGCGCTTTCAAGGCCACCAGCGCCTCTTTTACGTCGGCTTTACCCGAGCAAAACAGCGCCTGATCCTCCTCGATCATGCCCACGGTGGCGGTGAACGAGACGGCAGCCTCGCCGACGCGGCCGGCTGGTTTTTCGGCTCCCCCAACTTTGCCTGGTGGGAACAACTAAAGACCGGCGTTTTTGAGGAAACGCCTCAACCAGCCGCGTCGAGAGGAGTAGCCGTCGAAGGCCGCAACCTCCCGACCCCGCCAGGCGTCCCACCGCCGAGCCAGCCGCCACCGTTACCTCGCTGGAGCGATGTTGGCCTGCCGCCCACCTTACCGGTGCCGCGCCTCGGACCCCGCCGCGTGCTGCCCAGCTCGCTGGCCACCCACGAGCCGCCTCGACGCCACCCCGCCGTCACGGCTCAACGCTCAATCGATGCCCAGCCCGATCCAGAGCGGACTGATTTCAGCGCGGAAACGGAAATCGACCCGGAAACAGAAGGTGTCCCGCCAGGCCTCGACCTCGATGGCGCTGCCAGTGAGGGCCCGCCGCCCCTACCGGAGTCAGCGGCACTACCGGCCGAGGACAACCAGCCAGTCCTTTCGCTGGACAACTTCCCCCCGTTCGGCCTCGGGCCAACCAACTACGGCAACTGGTGGCACCACCAGATGGAAACCGCCCCGTTCAGCAGCGGGCTCGACACGCTGAACAGCCATCTTCAAGCCGGGTTGTCGAGCTGTCCAGCGCCGGAACGCGGGCGCTCGGAGGTGGCGGCGTTCCTCGATAGTCCCCTCGCGGCCCGCCTCGCCGAGCCCGGCAGCCTGGTCAGCACGGAGGTGCCCTTTCTCTGGCACGACCCCAACCAGCGGGTCCTCGACGGCTTTATCGACTGCCTGGCGCGCTGGCAGGCCGGAGGCACCGCTATCATCGACTGGAAAACCGACCGACTGCCCCTGGCCGACCTCATCGACCGCTACACCCCGCAGGTCCGCGTTTACGCTACCGCCGTTGCCTCGCTCCTCCAGCGACCGGTCACCGCTATGCTCTACAGCACCACCCACGCAACCGCCAACGTGCTCTCCACCGAGGAACCGTAAATCGCGGCACCCTCCAGCCGCCCAGACCCCCGCCCAGCGCCTCAGCGGAACCTCAATAAGCCGATGCGACGTAGGCCGAAACGACGCGCACCGTATAGCTGGCGTAGGCCATCGAAGCCTCCTCCTCAGGAAAAAACTCCAATTTGAAGTGCTCCTCGGAACCAGGACTGATAATCGGCATCAATGAATCGTGAAACTCGTCGAGCAGAGCACCGCTGGCATCGAAAAGCTCTAACTCCACGGCGATGTGGTCCCACGTGACATCGCTGTCGTTGCGAACTTTTCCAATCACCCTCAGCCCGGTATCCTCGATCACGGTCAAGCGCTCCTGGGAGACAAAGAGGGGCGTGATTCCAGGGCTAAAGGCGTCGCTGGCAAAATAATCCCCGCTGTCGTAGGTATCCCCTTCCATGGCCGCCACCCATTGTTCCAGTGCGCCCTGCCCCGCAATCGCGCCCAGAAAGCCGAAAAAAATCAGCACGCCGAGCGTGATAAAGAACCCCTCCGCCATTTTCTTTAGCGCAAAACGGATCACCTTCATGCCAAAGAGTTCACTTTTCAGCCTTTTCCCGTCAACCCCAGAAAATCACGATCAGGCCCTGCAACTCGCCGTGCTCGACAATCCCGCCCCGTTCTTTAGATTTTGAAAAATGCCGTTATCCCGTCTCCTACCTCCGACCGCGCGCAGCTACGCCGCCGCTGGGGCGATTGCTGCCGGGTGCTTTCTCGGCCCTGCGCCCGCCCTTGCCGAAGCCCCTGAACCCGCGACTTCCCAATCAACCGCAACCCGTGAAGCCGCAGACACGGCCCTCCTCGGCGGTTTTCCAACCGATCAGCCGGTGATTTTTTGGTCGCCCGAGCGCGACGCCAAGCTGCTCCTCCGCGTTACGCCCGACGGTGAGCTGACGGCCAGGGTGCTGGCCGTCCTCCCGGAGCGGGCCGACCAACGCGACGTTTACAACCCCGATCCCGCCCTCCGCGACCGGAGGGTGCTCGGCATCGCCGTCTTCGAGGGCTTCCGCTTTAGCGAGCGCCGCGACCGCTGGGAAGGCGGCACCGTTTTCGATGTCAAAAATGGAAAGATCTACCGCGGTCACCTTCAGCGGGAAGGCATAACCCTTCGCGCCCGGGGTTTTATCGGCATCAGCCTGCTCGGACGGACGGAAAGCTTCGAGCTGGTTGACGGCCCCAGCCCTGCCCAAGCGCAACCAGACGAGCCCGCCTTGAGCTACGCGACTCCCCAGGAACTCGCCGCCAACGGCCCCGTCTCTACCCGCTGAACCGACGTGGGCAGCCAACCGAGCTACGCGCCTGACGCCGGGATCTCCTCTGACTCCCAGCCCGAACCACTATGCAGACCACTCCAACCCCAAAGTTCAGTGCCGAAATGCGCCGAGGTAGCCCCGGCCGCTGGGTCATCGGTGCCTTCATCGCCGTGGCGCTGCTGACTGTCATCGCCATCGCACCCCTGATCTTTCCGGGCCGCCAAGATCGACCTGAAGCCAACCCTACCGCTCCTGACGACCCTCCTGCAGTTGCTCGCAACGCCGCTGCGGCCGAAGACAACACCGCTGCGGCAGCCGAGCTGCCCTCCCCAGGTGGCAACCCCATCAGTCGCGCCGATGCCAGCCGCCGCCTCGCGCCAGAGGTTGCCCTCCCGGAAACGGCGATCGCCCGCACTGAACAGCGACCGCAGCCCCATCACCACGACCACCAGGCTCACGTCATCCACGCCTGGGAAGGCACTTCAGAGCCCGAACTCGCTGAAATCGTCGCCCTGGCCAAAAACGGAGTTCCCGTGGCCACGCTCACGCTGACCCTACCGATGCCCGACGGTCAGCGGCTCCCAATCACCCTCACAGCCGTAACCCCCCAGGGGCCGACCGCCGGAACCCTCCTTGGGACGGTCCTCGGTGAGGAAGGTAGCCTGGTCAGCTTGGCCTACGTTGGCACGGCCACCGCCGGAACTGTCCTCCGTCCTAGCCACGGCTCCGCCTGGGAGATTCTGCCTGGCCGCGGCGACGGCTCGCTCCGGTTTCGAGAAATCGACACCGCGATG
>DAIQNO010000013.1:6824-18089 GCA_036788355.1 Opitutales bacterium
GTCGCCACCTGCGCCATCTGCCAAGCCGCCGAAGCCGCGGCTTCCGCAACCTCACCCGCACCCTCCGCAGGTGATGCAGTCGAGCCTCCAACTTCCCAGCCGCGCACCACAACCCGACGTCCAGTTCCCGCTCCGCAAAGCGCCCTACCGGATGTTGCCCCCTAAAACTCGCCGACCAGATCGCACGACCTTTCAAGAAAACGGCCGGTTACGGACGTCGTCGGGCACGGCGGCTGAGGTAAAACGCCCCCGCAGCCCCGACGAGCAGCGGCACCGTCAGGATATTGACCGCCGCCAGACCGGTTTTCCACCCACGGATCTGATCCCGCGTCTTCTGCCCAATCCGCCTGATCTCAGCCTGCACATCGGCCCGTTCCTGGAGAAACCGCCGGCGCGCATCCTCCACCGCCGCACTCGCCACTAAGCGGGCTCCCTCGGTGCCGTCCTGCTCAAGCTGATCCAACTCACTTTGCAGCTCCGTCAGCCGGTTACTCAGCGCGTCAATCTCTGCTCGGCTGGAGGCATCGGCCTCGGTGCGGATGCGGTCGATCAGTTCAAACGGGCGACGGTTACGGCCCTTACCCCGCAACGCAATCAGCTCTGGGGAACCGGCCAGCCGATCGACGACATTCTGAAGAAACGGCAGATTGTCGCTCCGAAGTTGCAACATCTGCTGCCCCAGAAAGTTGATCTCCTGGCCCACCAGCGCGTCCGCGAGGAAATCGGTGTCGGCAATCACCACCAGCAAGCTCTCACCCTCCCGGAGATGGCTAGGCGCAGCAGTGACACCTGGCGCCTTCTCGCTGGTCGCCGGGTCGGTCTCTGGCTCAGTTGCCGTCGGACGCCCGTCCGGAAAGGCCGTCGCAAAGCGGCCCTGAAAGAGAGCTGCGAGCGTGCGGCGGGTGCCGTCAGCCGCAAAGTCGCGGGCCAGGCGAGCCGCGGAGCTGATGTCAGCCCCCGCGAAAGGCCCGGCCGGAACCGCCCCCGCCATCGTCGTGGTTTCAATCAGCCGCTGAAACGTCAAAGCGGAACCCTCCGACAGCCCGACGCTGCCGGGCTCCAGAAACTGCACACTGGAAAGGCCCGTAGTGGCGGCGGCATCGTCATCGAACTCCGACACCTCGAAAAAGAACGGGTAAACCATGCTGCGGCGTCCCTCATCTACCGGCACCTGCATCGCACCCCCGGCATCACCCACCACCTGCTGAACATCGAAATCGATACCGTAGGCAGCGAAAAGCTCTGGCAGGTCGCTCTGGCCGCTGCTCGGCATCATCATCATGCCACCGCCCCGGCTGTTGCGCGCCATGTAGCCCGCCGGGTCCACCGCCACCACCACCGGGCGCCCGGAAAGCAGAAACTGGTCGATGGCGAAAAGCTCCTCGGGAGCAGGATTCTCGACGCCCAGCACCAGCAACACCGCCGCCTCCGTCAACGTCGCGGCGTCAGCCTCGGCATCACCGCCTTCCGCAACCACCTTGAGCGTGTAAGAGCGCTCTAGCTCCCGATAAACCAGCCAGGCCGGAGCCGCCCCCATCATCGGGTTGCCCATCGCCCCGGTCATCGGTAGATCGGTCATCAAGGCCAGCGTCGGACGCTCCCGCTGCCGGGTGCGCTGAATCAGCTCGGCCAAGTCGTATTCCAAAAACCGCTCCCGGTCGGGCGGAAAGGTCGCGGTGGCCTCCTGATCGGCTTGGATGCTCTGCATCCCGAAAAACAAGGTATCCCCCGAGGGCAGCGCAAAGCTCTGCACCCCCGCCCTCAACGCCGCCTCCTCTTTCTCGGAAAACGGCTCCGGGTTGATGACCTCCAGGCGCAGCTTCCCGCGTGAAGCCCGCTCGAACTGCCGCGCAATATCCTCCACCCGCGTCGCGTAATTCTTAAACGCCGTCGGGACATCCGGTAAACCCCGGCTGAAGTAAAACCGCAACGTCACCGGTTCCTCCAACGACCGCAAAATCCGCTTCGTCGCTGGCGAGAGGGTGTACACTTGCTCGTCGGACAGGTCGAGCTGGCCAGGCACCCGCCCCGCAATCAGGCAGAGCAAGACCAGCGTCACCAAAAGACCTACCGCCCACAGAAGTTGTCGAAATCGGGCATTCATCGCTCAGAAAACAGGATTGTGAAAAGTTTTTGGAAGAAAAGCACCGATGCTCAGAGCCCTCGGCTTGGCACCCTCGGTCGGCGGCTCCTATCTTGGCGAGCTCGCTTAACGGACGACGATGCCAGGCATGGTAGCTTAGCGCGGACTCAGTCGGAACACCGTCGCCGCCAGCCCCGCCACCATCAAGGCCTTGAAGTAAACAACGTCACGCAGCAAGATCAGGCCCTTCGACATCGGCTCCAGGTGCGGCAGGAAACCGAGGTTGACGATGCCATCGACCACCGCCACCGGCAGCCCCAGCGCAAAAAAGAAGTCGTTGGTCGCTTCCAGGCCGATCAGTAAGAACCCGATCCCGAAAACCAGCCCCAGGACGAAAGCGATGACCTGATTCTGCGTCAACGCGGAGGCAAAACTGCACAGTGCCAGGAAGGCTCCGGCTAAATAGGCCGCACCGAGGTAGCTGCCGAGGATCGCGCCACTATCCGGCTGTCCCAGCAGATGCACCGTGATGACCATCGGAAAAGTCAGCACCAAGGCAATCAACGCAAAGAGCCACGCCGCCGCAAACTTCGCCAAAACCGCCTGCAACCGCGACACCGGATAGGTGAACAGTAGCTCAGCCGTGCCACTACGCCTTTCCTCGGCCCACAGCCGCATCCCGAGCGCGGGCATCAGCATCAGAAAAACCCACGGCAAAATCTGAAACAGCACCCGCAAGCTGGCATCTTCGGCCTCAAAAAAGCCCCCAAAACGCGACCACGTCACGCCATTGAGCACCACCAGCACCGCCGCCAGAAACACGTAGGCGATCGGCGTGCGGAAATAGCCCGTAAACTCCCGGCGGAAAATCGCCAAAAATCGCCGTCTCCACGGCTGGTAGCCGACCCACCACGACACGGAACCCGCCACAGCCCCGCGACCCATCTTACCCAGCCGTTCCCCCAAAGATGGCCCGCGGCGCGTTGTCTCGCTCGGAGAAGCGCCCTCCGGGGGTTTAACGGCGGCGGTGGCCTCGGGCACGGCTGAAATGAGTTCCGTTTCTAAGGGGGTCGTCGATGAAGTGGCCGCGTTCATGGCTAAAACTGAAGAAAATCGTGGTAACTGAATCGTGCTTGAGGGAGCGAAACGCCTTCTGTGGCTCTCAACCGGCCGTCGCTTCGACGGCTTCGGCCGGCATGGTCAACCTCGCGAAAGTCTCTTCTAAATCGGGATCGCGGGCCAGAAGACTCTCCATCGACTCATCGGCCACAATCCGACCTTGGGCGATGATGATCGCCCGGTCGCAGATCGCCTTGGCCTCCTCGAGGATGTGGGTGGAGAGAATGATGGCCTTATCTCGCGCCATCTGGCGAATCAACGCCCGCACTTCACGCTTCTGGATTGGGTCAAGGCCGTCGGTAGGTTCATCCAAAATCAGGCACGGTGGGTCGTGGAGGATCGCCTGCGCCAGACCGACCCGCTGGCGGAAGCCCTTAGACAGCGTCTCGATACTCTGCCGCCACACTGGTGCCAGATGGCAAGCCTCCCGCACCCGCGCCAGGGCCGCCCCCCGAGCACTCCCCTTCAGCAACCGCAGGTCCGCCGTAAACTCCAGGAACTCGCCTACGGCCATGTCCGCATAGAGTGGCCCACGCTCCGGCAGGTAGCCAAAATGCTCACTGGCGGCCGTCTGACCCGGCACCACCGGCACGCCCATGATCTTGGCCGTCCCCGAGGTCGCCGGCAGAAACCCGGTCAACATCTTCATCGTCGTGGACTTCCCCGCCCCGTTGGGGCCAAGGAACCCCAAAACCTCCCCTCGGGCCACCCGAAAGGACACCCCACCCACGGCAGGAAACGCGCCGTAGTATTTCACAAGCTGCTGGGCTTCAATCATAACGAGTATCAATTACTAATGCAGGGCGATTTATCTCGGGGGAAGGAGAAAATCGGCGACGACTTAGACGGAAATAGACTTTTTCGCGGAGACCCAAGATTCCCGTCGAGGTTCCCTCAGGCTAAGAATGCCGCAGGAATCGATGCTGCCAGCACATCGGTCGCCCCCCCCTTCCGGCCAAACAGGTCACTCAGAACCTCCGGCTCGGCAAAATTCAGCCCCGTGGGAGCTACGGGCCACTCTTGGGGCCCTTCGGCACGCTGCCGAAGCGGCCCCACGCCATGGGAATAACTTTTTCAAAAAAAACGCTTTGACCTGCCGGAATCCCTAGATGTAGAACCAAAAGGCAGTTTTACCGGCACATCTAGTCGCCCAGCTCGGTTAACAACCCTGTCAACAACTTGAAATAACTTTGCGTTGGCGGTGGCCTCGGTCGGCCTCACTACTTCCCCCGACGCGATGAGTGCCCATTCTTCACCGAGGCGATCAGACCCCTTTCATCACCCGCGACACCGACGAGGCAGCCAAAAATAATCCGCTTTCCAGCTTGAACGACCGAGCATCGTGTCATAGTGTGCATTTAATCGAAAAATCACCACTTTCTCGGCCCATCAGCCAACCATTTCAACGACAACGCCGCCCTCCAACAGCCACCACCCACCCTCCGAACCGACCTACCCGCCATGATCCGCAAGTTCTCTTTCGACGATGAAATCGCCCTGCACCGGACGGTCTCGACCCCCTCCGACCACAAGCCCCGCTTCAACTGGAGGGACGCCCTCCCGCCGTATGCCCACACCGACCCCCTGGTCAAAATCGACTTCGATGGTGAGCCGAGGGCACTCGACCTCGCCGAGGTGGCCGACACGATTGGCGCCGCCCTGACCGATCTCCTCCACTCCCGCCAGGTCGATAACATCTACACCGAGCAGAACCGCCAGTTCGTGGCCGAAGTCGTCCACAAGGTCGCAGCTTTTATCGCCGACCGACTGCCCGGCGGCCATGAGGTCACGCTGTCCCGGCGAGAAATCGACCAGATCATCGAAAAAACCCTCGTGGAGCACAACGCCCACGACGTGGCTCGCTCCCTCGTCGCCCGGCGCGATGGCCTCGCCGAGGAAGGTTACGGTGCCGAAACCCAAAACCCAACCCGCAAGCCACCGACCACCGTCCGCCTGATTCGGCGCAACAACCAGGTGGTGCCGTGGGACGCCTCGAAAATCGAGATCGCGCTGAAAAAGGCGTTCCTCTCCGTGCATGAAGACCCGGCCCCCGCCACGGCACTGGCCGAGCGGATCACCGAGCGCGTCCGCGCCCTCGGGGAGGCCTTCATCCACATCGAAACCGTCCAGGACCTCTGCGAAGAGGAGCTGATGGCCGGGGGATTCCTCCGTGTCGGAAAGGCTTTCATGCTTTACCGGTATGAACGGGCCAAGATCCGCGAAGCCAAGGCCGCAGCCCTGCCCGCTGACAGCCTCGGACAGCAGACCATGATCATGCTGAAGCGGGCCGACGGCACCAGCGAGTTCTGGAACCCCGCCGACCTCCGCCGACGCATCGACTTTGCCAGCATCGGCCTGACCCTCGACCTCTCCGTAGCCGAAATCGAGCGGGAGCTGCGCCGCAGCCTCTACGCCGAAATGTCCTGCGAGGAGCTTCAACGGACCATCATCCTCAACAGCAAGAGCCTCCTCGAAAAGGACGCCGATTTTGCCAAGTTCGCCGGACGCATTCTGCTGACTTATATTTACGAAGAAGTCCTCGGCTGGGACATCCTGCACGACGGCATTGAGGGCCTCAAGGACTGCCACCGCCTCTACTTCCGCGCTTATCTGGAACGGGGGGTTCAGCTTGAACGCCTCAATCCTCGGCTGCTCGACTACGATCTCGACCGTCTGGCGGCTGCTCTCGATCCGACCGCCGACCTCGACTTCGATTACCTGGGCATCTCGACCCTCTACGACCGCTACCTCATCACTGATAAGTCGAGCCGCACCCACCGCCGCCTCGAAACGCCTCAACTCTTCTGGATGCGCGTCGCGATGGGACTCTTCCTCGAAGAACCCACCGACCGCGAGGGCTGGGTCATCCAACTTTACAACCTTTACAAGAGCCGCCGCTTCTGCTCCTCCACCCCGACGCTCTTCAACGCGGGCACCCTCCACAGCCAGCTCTCAAGCTGCTATCTTTACAAGGTGGACGACTCCATCGAGTCCATCATGTATCGCGGCATCGCCGAAAATGCCTTCCTCTCGAAGTGGGCCGGAGGTCTGGGCGGTTCCTGGACGGCGGTGCGCGGCACCGGCAGCTACATCAAGGGCACCAACGGAGAAAGCCAGGGCGTCATCCCGTTCCTGAAGATGCACAACGACCAGCTCGTGGCCGTCAACCAAGGCGGTAAGCGCAAGGGTAGCGGCTGCGCCTACCTGGAAACCTGGCACAGTGACATCCTGGACTTCCTGGAGTTGCGCAAGAACGTCGGTGACGACCGCCGCCGCACCCACGACCTCAACACCGCCAACTGGATCCCCGACCTTTTCATGAAGCGGATGGAGGCCCGTGAAGACTGGACGCTCTTTCACGCCAACCAAGTCCCCGACCTCCACGACCTCTACGGGCGCGCTTTTGAACAACGTTACACCGAGTATGAGGCCCAAGCCGCCAGAGGTGAGATCTACGGTAAGAAGATCCCCTCCATCGAGCTGTGGAAGGCAATGTTGAAGATGCTCTTTGAGACTGGCCACCCGTGGATCACCTTCAAGGATCCCTGCAACATCCGCAGCCCTCAGGATCACGTCGGCGTCGTCCACAGCTCCAACCTCTGCACCGAAATCACCCTCAACACCAGCGCCGACGAAACGGCCGTCTGTAACCTCGGCTCCGTTGTGCTCGACACCCACCTCGACGCCAACGGCCAGCTCGACCTCACCCGACTCGCCGAAACCGTCCGGGTGGCCGTCCGCGCCCTCGATAACGTCATCGACATCAACTTCTACCCGACCAAGGCCGCCGAAACCTCCAACCGACGGCACCGCCCGATCGGGCTCGGCGTGATGGGCCTTCACAACGCCCTGTATAAGATGGACATCGCCTTCGGCTCAGAGGAAGCCATCGAGTTTAACGACGTTTTCATGGAAGCGGTCGCCTACTACGCTTACGAGGCCTCCAGTGACCTCGCTGCCGAGCGCGGAAGCTATTCCAGTTACCAGGGTTCAAAGTGGGATCGTGGCCTGCTCCCACCCGACACCCTGGAACTCCTGGAACGGGAACGCGGCACCCCCCTGGAGGTGCCCCGCGGCGGTCAGATGGACTGGTCGGCCCTGCGGCGCCGCATCAAGTCCCAGGGGATGCGCAACAGCAATGTCCTGGCCATCGCCCCCACCGCTACCATCTCCAACATCATGGGCACCAGCCCCTGCATCGAGCCCTACTACCGGAACTTCTACGTCAAGAGTAACCTCGGCGGGGACTTTATCATCCTCAACAGCTTCCTCGTCCGCGACCTCAAAGCCATCGGCCTCTGGACCGCAGAAATCCGCGACCAACTGAAGTATTTCGACGGTGAACTCGAAAACATCCCAGAGATCCCCGACTCCATCAAAGCGAAGTATCAGACCGCTTTCGGCATCGACTTTGAGTGGTTCATCGCTGCGGCCGCCCGCCGCCAAAAATGGATCGACCAGAGCCAATCGGTAAACCTGTTTCTCGCCAAGCCCGACCTCAAGACGCTCAGCCACATGTATCGGTCGGCTTGGCGCCAAGGCCTGAAAACCACCTACTACTTACGCAGCCTCGGGGCCAGCTCGGTTGAAAAGTCCACCGTTTCGGTCAAAAAAACCACCCGCGGCATTATCGGCGCCACTGGGCGGGCCGAGACCGCCGCTGCGGCTGCCCTCGCGTCTAACCCTGACGGCCTGCGGGTGGCCACAACCAACCAAGACTCAGCCACTGCGTCCGGGGCACCGGCAGAACACCAGCACAGCGGTTCAACCAGCCCGCGCTCCAGCCCCGAAGCCCTCGCCGAGGCCAACGCCGACCACCTCCGAACCTGCCGCCTCGACGCCATGCTCAACGGGGGTGAGTGCGAAGCCTGCCAGTAAGCCGCCCAAAGCTCTGATCGGAAACGCCCCCGCCTGCTCCCAGCCAACCCCTCCCTCCCCACCTCTGGTGCCAGACCCAACCGGGCTGAGCGGGGGTTCCGTGGTTGCGTCGGGGGTGCTCCGGGTAGTAGGTCTCACCGATGATCCCTGGACGCTACTTTCTCGGTCTAGCACTTCCCCAGTTCGCCAAGGGTAAACTCGCCACCCTCCGCACGGAAGCTCCAGGCACCAGCTTCGTCGCCGCAGAGCACTACCACCTGACCCTCAAGTTCTTCGGTGAGGCCGGCAGCGGTCCCCTGGCTGAGCTCCACGAACGCTGCTCCCAGGTCAGTGCCCGGCCCTTCATCTTGGAAATCGGCGGCGTGGGGCGCTTTCCGGACCCACCACTACCGCCTCGGGTGCTTTGGGCTGGGCTCCACCGGGCACCGCCCCAGCTCTTTCACCTGCAACAGAAGCTCGAAGACCTCGCCTTCCAGGCCGGGTGGGAGCCCAGTAAACACCTTTACCGGCCGCACATCACCGTCGCCAACATCACCGCCGAAACCGGGCATAACGCCGCGCTTTCCTGGCTAAAGCAGCACCGGGACTTCGCTACCGCCCCCTTCCGCGTCGAGGCTTTCCACCTCTTCCGGCGGTGCCGCGAGACCGACCGCTACCTGGTGGAGCAGACCTACCCACTCACCTCAACCCTCTAGCCCACCGTCCGTTTTCCCTTGGCCCAGCAGCCCCATGGCCCCACCGTTCCACCCGTGAGCAACGACCATCCCTCAAGCCAGCCCCCGCCCGACGATCCGATCTCCGACGGCCCTCCACCAGGCCGGCCCAGCCCCTTCACCGTCCACCGCCGCGATCCCGCGTCTGCGGCTCGACTCGGCACCCTCCAGACCCTCCACGGCCCCATCCAGACCCCCATTTTCATGCCGGTGGGCACCCAGGGCACCGTCAAGGCCGTAACCCCGCGCCAACTCCGCGAAATCGGTGCCCAAGTCATCCTCGGAAACACCTACCACCTCCGCCTCCGCCCCGGCCACGACCTCATCGACCATTTCGGCGGCCTCCACCCCTTCATGGCCTGGGATCGCCCTATCCTGACTGACAGCGGCGGCTTTCAGGCCTTCAGCCTCGCCGCCCAGCGCACCCTCACCGACCAAGGCGTCGCCTTCAAGAGCCACCTCGACGGCTCTCCCTTCTTCCTCGGCCCGCAGGAATGCTACGAGATCCAGCGCGGCCTCCGCTCAGACATCGCCATGGTCCTCGATGAGTGCCCGCCGTGGCCCTGTGAGCGTGACGCCGCTGCCGTCGCCAACCAGCGCACCCACCGCTGGGCCCAAGAGTTCCTCGACATCGCCACCGACGATGGTTTTCTGGAACGCGGCCACCTCGTCTTCGCCATCGCCCAAGGCTCCACCTTCGACAACCTCCGCGCCGAGAGCGCCCAGGGCCTCGCCAGCCTGGACTTCCCGGGCTACGCCATCGGCGGCGTCAGTGTCGGTGAACCCGAGGAGGAAATGCTCCGGCAAGTCGCCGCCGCCGCCCCGCATCTCCCCGAAACGAAGTCGCGCTATGTTATGGGCGTCGGCACGCCTCCCCAGCTCCTCAAAATGATTTCCCTAGGCTGCGACCTCTTTGACTGCGTGATGCCGACCCGACTGGCCCGCCACGGCACCGTCTTCACCCCCCATGGCACCCTCAACCTCCGCAACGCCCGCTTTGCGCGCGACCCTCGGCCCATTGTTGACGGTCTGGCCAACGAGACCTGCCAGCACTTCAGCCGGGCCTACCTCCGCCACCTCATCATCGCCGAAGAACTCCTCGCCTGCACCCTCCTCTCCGTCCACAACCTGCACTTTTTCCTCGATCTGATGGAACAAGCCCGCCAACACCTCGCCGAGGGGACCTTCACCCCGTGGAGCCGACAGTGGATCGCCACCTACGAAGCCGGCGAGTCGGCTCAGTCCTAGTCAATTTCTCCCACCGAGCCCCTCAAAACCGGCTTCCCCAGGAATCACCCCTCCCCCCCGCTTCACGCCAGCTCGGGAGCCGCTTCCTTCACCTGACCAAAAGGTGCCTGACTCTCCTTCAGCATCGCATCCGCCCCTGGGCTTGGCAGTTCACCGGCCCCGTTCTCAGCCTTGTCAAAGAGTCCATCGCGGTGGACGAAGCCGTAGCGCAAACCGAAGCGCATCAGGTCGATCGATGCGTGGATATTCAGTTTCTTCATGATATTGCGCCGATGCCACAAGACCGTGGACGGTCGGAGCCCAATCTGTTCCGCGATGGACTCGTTGGTTCGCCCAGCACAAAACTCATGCAGCAGCTCCAACTCACGGTTGGACAGAATCTTGTAAAAAGCCGCCGGGTCACCCTGCATTTCCGAGCGGAGTATCTGGGCCGCCTCGCTAAAAAACGTCCTGCCCTCCCCAACCGTCGTCAGGGCCTGCATAATCGTCAACAAGCCGTCCTTCTGCTTACACAGGTAGCCGTGCAACGGGCTGTTATACACCCGGTAAATCACGTAGTGGCTCGTCTCCGGTGCGATCCCGACAATCCGCAGGCCCGGGCGGATCGCCAGAAACTCCCGACTCACCTTCAGCAACTGCCTTGCGGCCTGGTGCAAGTCCAGCAACAAAACATCCACGGCATCCGCCCGACAAATCGACAACCCCATCTGCACGGTGTCAGCGACCAACACCGACGAGAAAGTGAGCTGGCAGCGCTCTGCCAACAACTCTCGATAGGTGCGCCAGCTTTCGACGATCAGCAGTTTCACAGGGTGGAGTTGGGAAGTTGCGGGCACCAAAAGAGTTTCCGCAAAGAAATATACCGGGCGGATTCAGAAAAATCTAGAGAAAACAATTTCGGTTCCAACGGTTCTTGAGTGGCGCCCGTTTTGGGCGGCCACACTTCAGAAACCGTCACTCCATCAGTCAGGCAAAGCGAAAATTAAGTGGGTAAAGCGAGATTCTATGTCTCGGCTGAAGCGTCATAAATCGCCCTCCAGCAGTCGCTCGCATCGGCTCAGTTAAGCTATTTTCCATCGGTAGTCATTTTTTGTGAGTAAACTGCCGCAAACCTAGGAACAACTAACGATTTTCTGAAGTCTTTACCCTTTCGGCGAGCGGTCGAACCCCTATATTTTGAGGGATACGATCGAAATTGCCTCCGGAGTTGCTCCCGCCCGGCAA